>SKVE01000200.1 GCA_007129635.1 Planctomycetaceae bacterium | reverse complement strand
TCCAGTTGCGAGGCCCAACGTCCGAAACTGACCCCGTCGCCGTAGTTGGCATCGGTATTCCAGGCCTTGCCGAACGGCAGATTATCGGAGGCATTGTACTGCAACGGCCCACGTTGAACTCGCTGGAGGATCGCTCCGAACGTCTCCTGCTGCTGCCAGATCACCGGGTCGGCGCTGCCCACCATGTAGATCACTTCATTGTGCGGACCTCGGATCCATGGGCAGTGCAGATCAAACGCGACATCCAGTCGGCCGCGGGACCAGGCGGGCAACAGGGTCCGGATGGCTGCGACCGAAGGGTAGATGCTTTGACCGCGATAATCCCGATTGTGATCGTGGGGCTGGCGATTTTTTCCCTGATCACCCTGCTGGACACCGTCCTTGTCGACAAACGGGACTGCCAGCAGATGAGCGTGATTGCGGAACCAGCGACCATCGTCCGTGTCGGCTAATGCGGCGGCGATCAAGCCTTCCAGCGTAAAGCTGGCCATCGACTCGCATGCGTGGTGTCGCGCGGCGATGAAGATCCGATGTCGGGGATCGAGGTCGGGATCTCCGACCTGCAAAAGCTCGACGGAACGCCCCTTGGGGGTCTGGCAAAGCTCCCGGATGGACAAGTGGGGGTGATCTTCATAATCAGTCAGAAAACGATGAAGGTCGGCTTCCAGATACGGCATCGCAAAACAGAATCGTATTTCGTCGTCGTCCGCCCCGAACGCATAGGTAAACGAAGCGTCTTGCACGCGCTCGGTCCCCATCCAGGTCCACGAACGTCCTTGGTCCTTGCTGATCGCCGGACCGCGCACACCGATCGGATTGCGATCGACGAAGCGGAAGGCCAACGTGCGCCCCTGCGCGCCGCGAACTCGGAAGTTCCAATAGAACCACCAGCCCTTGGTATCGCGCAGATCCGGCCGCAGATCGACCCGATCCCCCTCGATCCGCTCGACCACGATGTTTCCGCCGGGAAACTGATCGTCGATGACCAATTCGCCGGGTTCAGCCAGGACTGCTGCAGGCCCGAGACACAATTTGAGACCGAGGATCAATCCTGCCAGTTGGATCGACCGCATTCTTGACACGTTGCACCTGGGTGGACGGGAAGGATCCATCATTCGCCTCGATTGGTTGGTAGAGTCATTCGAGCCTTTTCCCCTGAATGTACACTCCATCGTTGGCAACGCTAGGGTACACACTCGTCAGCTCGACCAAGAACCACCTGGCTCGGTGCTTAGCGTGACCGTCTCGCCATATTCCGGGACATGGACGGGCCAATTCAGCCGCCTTGTGATCTGTTCGGCGAACGCCAGCGAGACATCCTCCTCGCCGTGCGTCAGGAAGATGCATCGAGGCGGTTGTTGCAAGTGCTGTAGCCAGCGGAAGAGAGCGGTGCGGTCGGCATGTCCCGAGAAGCCATGGATCTGAGCGATGCGCGCTCGCACACGATGCATTCGCCCCAGAATCCGCACCTCGCGCGCCCCTTCCAGAATCTGGCGTCCCAGCGTTCCGCGTCCCTGATAACCCACGAACAGCACCGTGTTTTCCGGATGACCGATACGATGCTTCAAGTGATGTTTGATGCGGCCTGCGGTACACATGCCAGCGGTCGACATGATGATGCAAGGCATCCTGACCATGTTGATGGCTTTGGAGGCTTCGACATCGCGGATCAGCTTCAAGCCTGGGAACCGTAGCGGCGGTTGATCGCTGCTGATCAATTGCGCGGTTTGCTCGTCGAAATAGTCGCCATATTTTTGAAAAATGTCCGTCACATCCACCGCCATCGGACTGTCCAGAAAAACCTGGATGTCGGGGATGCGATCCGCATGGACCAAGCGGCTGATGTGGTACATCATCTGCTGAGCTCGTTCGACCGCGAAGACAGGAATCACGACCGAACCGCCTCGGGAGGTGGTCGCGTTGATCAGCGCGGCCAACTGATCCTCGATATCGCCATCGTCTTCGTGGTCACGATCTCCGTACGTGGATTCCATCACCACGTAATCCGCTTGGGTAAAGACGCTGGGATCTTGGATCAGCGGCTTGTTCCATTGGCCGATATCGCCGGAAAACACGACTCGAAATGTCTGCCCATCCTGCTGGACCAGCAATTCGATCATGGCGGACCCGAGGATGTGCCCCGCATCGTGAAAGACCACCGTGAACACCTCGTTGATCTTGATCGGCTCGCGGTAGCAAACCCCATGGAACAGCGGCAGTACCCGGTCGACATCTTTTTCTGTGTAGAGAGGTACCTCGGGATGCTTGCCCTGACGGCCTTCTTTGCGATGTCGACGGCGTTTGTATTCAGCATCTTCCATCTGGATACGAGCGGAATCGTGCAGCATCACGTCTGCCAAATCGACGGTAGGATGCGTGCAGTAGATGGGTGCTCGGAACCCTTCGCCGGCCAATTTGGGGATCAGGCCGCTGTGATCGATGTGCGTGTGGGTCAACAGCAAGGCATCTAATTTTCTCGGATCGACGGGACACGGTTCCCAATTGCGGTCCAGATATCGGCGTTCCTGCACCAGCCCACAATCGATCATGACCGTCGATCCGGCGGCTTCGATGCAATAACAAGACCCGGTAACCTGGCGATTGGCACCCAAGAACGTCAGCTTCATAACTAGGGTCCCTTTGCAAAATCGGTAGAGGGCACCACAATGGTCGCGTGTCCTGTCACCTGCTGCTGCCCCAAACAAGTATATCACCTGAAAACGACGTGATTCGCTCGACCACTTCTTCCAGCCCCGAGTTGCTCGGAACAATCGCTCTTTTGGGGTGCGTGGTATGTTGGGCCTCGGTGCCCGTGATGTTGCGTGGGTTGACGACTTCCTTCGACCCCTGGACGGTCAACGGGTTCCGCTATCCGCTGGCCGCCGTACTGTATTGGCCCGTGCTGTTGGCAGCGTACCGTCATGGGCTTATCGATGGGGCTGTCTGGAGACGTTGCATGGTCCCTGCCGCGTTCGCCCTGATCGCTCAGGTACTCTGGGGGTTGGCTCCCTATTTTTTAGCTGCCAGCTCGATGGGTTTCTTCGCTCGATTATCGGCCGTTTGGACCGTGGCGGCGGCGATGGTCTTTTATCGCGACGAGCGGGTGCTGCTCGGATCGCTCGGATTTTATCTGGGAGCGACGCTGACGTTCCTCGGTTTTTTGATCATGGCGTTGTCTCGAGGACAGATGGGTGGCCAGGTGACTTGGGCGGGCATCATCATCATGTTGGTCTGGAGCTTCTTTTTCGGGATGTACGGTGCCAGCGTGCGACATTATCTTCGTGGCATTCACCCGCTGATCGGATTCGCGATCGTATCTCAAATGGTAGGGGCAGGCACCTTTTCTGCGATGTGGATGTTCGGCCAACCGCAGCAGTTGTTACATCAGACCTGGCGGACGGGAAGCCTGCTGGTATTTTCATCCGTGCTAGGCATCGCGATGGGACATTTCTTCCTTTTTACTGCGGTTCAGCGTCTGGGCGCCGCGCTTCCCGCTTGTGTGGGTTCCGTGACACCGTTCTTGACCGTGGCGCTGGCCTTTACGTTTTTGGGGGAAAGCCTGACAGCGATCCAGTGGGGAGCCGGAGGCACCATGGTGCTGGGGGCGGTCGTCTTGTTAAGCAATCAGCAGATGGTGGTACGTTCGCTGCGCAATGCCACGATCGACTCGGATAAGACCGCCTGAGTCCGCAATCAGACGAAACCGTTGGTCTCACTCGGCAAACGCGACGTCGATTGTGGAATCCTGCTGGAGCAAGGTGATCAGCTCTTCAGAATTCAGCGGGCTTTCTTTCGGTGGGGTTGCGATGAAGGAAAAGGTTCCCGGATCGTGCAGATCCGGTTCCCGCACGAGGCTTGTGCTGTCAAAGCCGTGACGATCGAGCATGCTGCGCACGTGCTGTGCAGACGGCTCGCCTTGAACGCACGTCTCTCGAATACGTTCGCGGATCGCCTCGTCGATCCGGTCGATCAGTGCACCTAACGTCGGGCGGTGGTCGCTCATTGTGTATTTCCTCCAAGGTTTGTCGTTCATCTTCGGGGTACAGTTGCGCTGCACCAACAATGGGTGTCGCAAAACGAGGTTGGTCGCGAAACGTAGGGGGTCGGGAGTCGTTTTCGGTCAACGACGAACCATATAAGCCGCTTGGCCTGTCTCGCGTCAACAGCGGGGCGAACAACTCGACCGGCAAGGGGAAGACGATGGTCGTGTTGTTTTCGGAGTCCACATCGGCCAACGTCTGCAGGAACCGCATCTGCATGGCCATCGGATGGTCTTTAATGATCTCGGCCGCATGAAATCTCCTTTGCCCATGGTCTAAATCACCGAGGCTTCCGTGCCGCCGGTGAATGGTTTGCCCCGACAACTTTCACCACATCTGCCCACGCAACGTGAGTGCCCCTTCGTGGCATTCGCATTCCAGGCTCTTCACGTCGGGGTAGGGGTTGGTTCGCAGGCATGACCGAGCGACCTCGGCAAGATCGGTGCGGAGACAGGACGGTTCTCCGCTACCCAGGTGCCCATGGTGGCCCAGCGCGCTGCCAGGCGTCCGGACTTCCCATATGGCTCGATCGAACATAATCTGTCATCCTTGCTGGTAAGCACCGTTCGAGAAATAAGTGTCCAATGTCCCCTCGCCCCTCGTGGGAGAGGGCAGGGTGAGGGAGCAGAAAGTGCGTCAGTTATTTCTCGAACGGTGCTAAGTACGTTTTCATGACGAGTGCTGTCGTCTTTCCGAATCGAAGGCAAAACAATTTCGGGCGCGGTGGCTGTCATCGCATTCCGTGTCGATGGAGACCACATCGCCTTGTTCGTCGCTGGCCAGTGGTTGCTGAGTCTGCCATTGGTGGGTCAACACCTCCAGATCGGCCTCCGAAGCATCGGCCTTTCGACGATCACGCTCGACGATCCGTCGACGAATGGTCTCCGGATGGGCACGGAAATCCAGGAGACGAAAGGGCACGCCCAGCTTACGGGCCGTCCGGCGAAGCAAGTCCCGCTGGCTGCGTTGCAGAAACGTGCCGTCGGCAATGGCCGAGAATCCCGCCCGGATGACGGTGGAGACCAAGTCCGCCAGTCGCTGGTAGGTTTGATCTGTGACCTCAGAGGAATAGATCCCACGGTCGACTGGCGAATGCGTCCGCTCCAAGTGCTGGTATCCGAATTGCCGTTTCCGCTCGATGTCCGATCGGATACGAATCGCCCCCCCTTGATCCACCAAGGGATCGGTGCCCCGTGTTTTTCCAGCTCCGGCGACTCCGTGCGTAATCAACAGTCGAGGATGCGGCGCTCGCGTACATCGCGCTGCCAGGTCGAGATAATCGCGGACCTGGTCCCGAAGTACGGTTCGGACCTTTCGGGTAAGTTGCGGCTGGCTGCTACGAATGTCTTTGACCTTGGCGCGTACCAAGGCCCGATAGACCTGATAAAAGGGCAAGACGACCAGTCCGCGATAGTCACCTGTATGCTCCAAGTAGGCATTCAAAAAGCGATGCGCAAGATCCGCTCGTCCCCGGTACTTCAAGTCCATGACCAGAAACGCTACCTCATTCAGG
>SKVE01000572.1 GCA_007129635.1 Planctomycetaceae bacterium | reverse complement strand
GGTGCAAGTAGCGCCAAATTCGTTCCACTTCGGTACCGTTCCAGGTACTTGCCGCGGACTCCGCCCTTGAGTTCATCCGGATGATACTCGGGACGGAGATCGTCATCCTCGCCAGTCGTCTCATCCCTCTTCATAGATCCTCCTCTCCCGTCGTGTGGCGACACGAGCGCTAATAATTCGGTTTCGATCGCCGCGATCGGTGTGGGACACGATCAGCAGGCGACCATCCGTCGAGTACCCGAACGTCAGGTACCGGTCCTCGTCGTCGGAATGCCCTGGATCATGGAAAGTAATGGCCAAGGGATCCCCGAACACCGTGGCTGCTTCACTGAACGCAACCCGGTGCTTCGACAAATCTCGCGCCGCTTTGTCTGGGTCCCACTCGAATTCCATTCCTTGAGCCTACCGCGCCGGTCAGAACCGAGCAAGCCGAGACTTGTGACCGGCCGGGACGCTTGGGCCGACCAGACCTGGCATCTTTCGGCCTCGGCCACCCGCGCGACAGTCTGGGAAGCGAAACGGCACCACCGTGCCGGCCCGAACAATGTAATTATCCCGGTGTTTACCCTTGATAAAGTGGATATCAGCGGGATTACCACCAGTTAGGAACATTGGAATCGCAGTGGGTACAAACTGATGATGAAATCCAAACTCTGCGATTGTCGCAGATTCTGACGCTGCTGAATATGCCCACGACGGGTGTTTTTTGGTTTAATGAAGGGTGGTATTGGCGATCAGTCTGAAGTGCGTCCGGTTGTGGATGTGCTGGTACGCGGCGTCGGTGACGCCCAAGAACGTCGGATCTCGGTCGAGTTGCCCAGGTCATCGTGCAACAAAGCTCCCCAGTGACGCTCGGGGTTGACGGCGACATGCCGCTATCGACTTCTGGTTTGTAGGGGCGGCAAAGTTTCTCAGCCACCGCGTTTTTGGGCCATGATCGGAAAACGAACGGTCGGTCCTCGTCGTTCGACCGCCATCACGTTGACCACCCGTCGCCTCGACCCCGGCCCCAGCAAGTCCACGCTTCGATGGGCAACGTCCTGCTTGTCTGCGTCGACCAACAGGGAGCACGGCCACGACCGGGGAGCATGCTCTATGAAAATGCATCATTTGGCCCATTAGAGCGTGAACGAAAGGTGCCACCCACCTATCGACATCCATCGGACAGGTCGGACAGGTCCGTCAGGCCACCGTGGTCTCGAATTATGTGCCGGAATAAGCCCTACATTCCGCAAAATTCGTTGCACTTGACTTGCTTCCGTAGCCGATGCAACAATACCGGTTTAGGTCGTCCGGCATGGTTCGGGCAGAACCGATGCTAGCTGTGCTGTGAGGCAGAGGGTTGACTTCGAATCTGGGCTCGTCCAATCGAGAAACGGCGGTAGATGTCCGCAATCAATGTAATGGCTGCGCGGGTGGTCCGTGTTCTCTTGCGCCGTCGGATCAGCAGCAGGTCTTGCACGGTTGGCGGTTTTCTCTGGCGTCGGTCGTCTTTTTTCTCCTGCCACTAGCATGTGCGATCCTCGGTGCCGTCTGCTGTGGGGGTGGAGCTAACAGGCAACTGGCCGGCACGCTCGCAGGCCTGGCGATCGGTCTGGTCGCCGCCGGATGGTTCGCCAGGGTGTTTGGCGGGCGGGAGTCCAGCGCATGATGAATATCACAAGTTGGTTGGGGGCACGATCCTCGGTGGGCACCTTCGTGGGCGGCATTCACCCGCCCGAGGAGAAAGAACTGGCTGCCGACGCGGCGATCGAGGTACTGCCGTCACCTCGCGAGGTCCGCATTTCGTTGCTACAGCACTTGGGGGCCATGTGCCAGGCGACGGTCAAGCCGCGTCAGGAGGTCCAGGTCGGTGACGTGATCGGCCGTTCGGACGCGTTTGTCGCGGCGCCCGTTCATGCGAGCATCGCGGGGGTGGCTCAGCGTGAAAGCGTGGCCACGTTACCCAATGGCCGCCACGTGCCCGTGATCCCGATCAAGGCGGCGGCCGAGCAGGAGTTTCGGGGCAGTGCACTGCTGGCGGATATCTACGGGGGCCCCTGGCCAGTGGACGAAGCCCAGCGGCTCGATCCCAAGGACATCGTCCAAGCGGCTCGCGAGGGCGGGCTGGTCGGGTTGGGCGGAGCGGCTTTTCCGACGCACGTCAAACTGGTCCGCAATGACAAGTTCCCGATCGACACCGTGATCATGAACGGCTGCGAGTGCGAACCGTACTTGACGGCCGACGACCGTGTGATGTTCGAGTTTCCTGAACCGGTGATCGCGGGTACGCTGCTGTCGATGCAAGCTGTCGGGGCGCAGCGCGCCCTGGTCTGCATCGAAGAGAACAAGCCGCGAGCGATCGAATCGTTGCGTTCGGCGGCCCGGGGGACGGCGGTCCAGGTGGTCGTGCTGAAGACCAAGTACCCGCAGGGCGGCGAGCGGCAGTTGGTATTGGCGGCCACGGGCCGGACGGTACCGGGCGGCGGATTGCCGTTTCAGGTGGGCGTGGTGGTCGTGAACGTGGCCACGGCTGCGGCGCTGGCGCGTTCGGCGCTGCGAGGCAAGCCGTTGACGCATCGAGTGGTGACCGTGTCGGGCGCCGGAATCCGGCAGCCCAAGAACGTGCTGACCCCGCTGGGCACGACCTATGGCGAATTGATCCGCTACTGTGGCGGCGTGACCGGCAACGCCACTCGCGTGGTTGCCGGTGGGCCGATGATGGGATTCACGTTGAGTTCGGCGGATGAGAAGTCCGAATTGATCCCCACCCCGGTGACCAAGGGCACCAGCGGCATTACCGTGCTGATCGATCGCGACGTCCAGCGGGCCGGGCAGACCGCCTGCATTCGCTGTGGGCGGTGCGTCCAGGTCTGTCCCATGCGTCTGGTCCCGACTCGGCTGGCCTTGGCGGCTCGAGCCCAGCATCGCGAGGTGATGGAACGTTATCATATCGGTGCCTGTGTCGAATGCGGTTGTTGTGCGTTCACATGTCCGGCCAGTATCCCGCTGGTCCAGTTGATCCGTGTGGGCAAAGTGATGATTCAGAACATGGATAAGAGATCCTGAAGCGACCTTGTTATGAGTGTTGGTACTTCCACTTTGCCATCGAACGCGCCGGATTCTGTCGAGCACAGTCCGACCGTCGCGTCGTTGCAGATCGCTCCTTCCCCGCATCTGTCGGACCGTACGATGTCGACGCGGCGCATGATGATCGAGGTGATCATCGCGTTGTTGCCGGTCATCGCGGTAGCCGTCTATGTGTTTCAGTGGTATGCGGTGACCAGCATCGGGTTGTGTATCCTGGTCTGCCTGGGCGCCGAGGCGGGTTTGAACCGTTTGGCCGGCAAATCGCAGACGGTCGGCGATTGGTCCGCCGTGCTGACCGGCTTGATCCTGGGTCTGTCGCTGCCGTGGAACGCGCCTTGGTACGTCGCGGTGGTCGGTTCGCTGGCAGCGATCGGCTTGGGCAAAGCCGTGTTTGGCGGGTTGGGTTGCAACATTTTCAATCCGGCGATGGTGGGTCGAGCCTTCGTGATGCTCAGTTTCGCTCGCGAGTTGGGCGCGGCGGCGTACGTGGTGGTCGAATCGCAATTGACGGTGGTCACCGAGGCGACGCCGCTGTCGCTGGCCAAGCAATTCGCCGCCGATCTGGCCGCAGGTCGCGTCACGGCGGGTGATGCGCGTGTGCAGATCGAATCGGCCGAGCGGTTTTGGGCGCTGTTGGTCGGCCAGGTGAACGGTTCGTTGGGGGAAACCAGCGCGATCGCGATCCTGTTGGGCGGCATCTACCTGCTGGCGCGGCGCGTGATCTCCTGGGAAATCCCGCTGGGCGTGGTGCTGGTCTCGCTGGTATGTGTTGAACTGAGCCATCTGACCGGCCAGACGTTGCTGAGCCCGATGAACCATTTGATCTCCGGTTCACTGCTGTTCGGCGCCGTGTTCATCGCCACCGATCCGGTCACCAGCCCCATGACTCGCTGGGGAAAATTCGTGTATGGGTTGGGCATCGGGTTCTTTGTCGTGGTGATCCGGGTCTTCAGCAGTTATCCGGAGGGCCTGATGTTTGCGGTCCTGTTGATGAATGCGACGGTCCCGCTGTTGAACCGCTGGACGATCCCCAATCCGCTGGGCGGTCCCGTGCCGAAGAAGGGATGATGATGGATCCGGAAACGCCGAAAAACCGCAATTACCTGCAACAGGCCTGGCTGGTGTTGCTGCTGGGGTTCCTGTACGGCGGTGCGTTGGCGGGCGTGCATACTTCGCTGGCACCACGGATTGCGGAGAACCGCTTGCAGGAAACCTTGAACGTCATCCCGGACCTGGTCCCCGGCGCGGTCATCCAGCAGACCGAGCTGATATCGCTTGCCGGGCCCGGGGGAGGACTGGAACGCATCTATCGCACGGCCGATGCCGCCGGCCAGCACAATGGCTGGGTCCTGGTCGCGGCGGGCCAGGGATTTGCGGACAGGATCGAGCTGCTGATCGGAATGGACCGGCAATTCACCACGATCACCGGCGTCTACGTCCTGGACCAGAAGGAGACCCCCGGTCTGGGAGACTATATCCGAGACGCCGAGTTTTTGGATCGGTTTCGCGGCAAGTCGGCGGACATCTTGTTGAGTGTCGTGAAGATGTCGCCTTCCTTGCCCGGCGAGATCCAGGCGTTGACCGGGGCCACGGTTTCCACATGGGCCGTTTGTGATATCGTCAATCAGGCCATCGACCAGTGGCGTGATCCGATCCTGGACCAGCAAGCATCGACCGCGAGTGGCACGAGTTCGGCGGACGAGATCCCCTGATGGGCATTTCGACCAACATGGGGCCGGAAACATTTTGAAGGCATCAGAACATGGCAGCAGCTTCCCCCACCGCCCTGGAGCGATTCCTGAACGGGATCATCCCCGAAAACCCTGTGTACCGTCAGTTGCTGGGCATGTGCCCCGTGCTGGCGGTCACCGGAGCGATGAAGCCGGCGTTGACCATGGCGGCGGCCACGGCTTTTGTGCTGATCTGTGCCAATCTGCTGATCAGTCTGATCCGCGGTCTGTTGAAGCCCCATCTGCGGATTTTGGTCTTTACGATGACCATCGCCACGTTCGTCACGATCGCCGACCGATTTTTGGCGGCCTTTTTGTATGACATGAGCAAGGAACTGGGTCCTTACGTGCCGTTGATCATCGCCAACTGCTTGATCATTTCCCGCTGTGAAATCTGTTCCTCCAAGCAATCCGTGGGGGTCGCGTTGGCCGATGGGGTCGGCATGTCTTTGGGATTCGCCTTGGCGCTGGCCAGCATCGCCACGGTTCGGGAGATCCTGGGTTCGGGCACCTGGTTCGGGCTGACCGTGCTGCCGTCCTTCTGGCCGACCTGGGGCATCATGGTTTTGCCGCCCGGTGCTTTTCTGGTGCTGGGATTGCTGCTGGGGTTGGTCGAGTGGATTGGGCATCGGCGAGCGACATCGACGTAGGAGACGACAAGCATGGACAACGTAGCGCTGCTGGTGCAGATTTTTTTCGGCGCGGCTCTGATCAATAACTTCGTGCTGCATTACTTTGTCGGCATCTGTCCGTTT
>SKVE01000044.1 GCA_007129635.1 Planctomycetaceae bacterium | reverse complement strand
GACCACGCCGAAGTTGCCCAATCGGGCGCCCCGTTCGGGGACGATCACCTGTTCGGTGGCTTCAATGATCTGCAGCGACTGCGGATCGACTTGTGCCAAGAACAACGGGGCTCGGTGGCGGAACACGTGATCGTTGTCCGCCCCGCGACGGGTATAGGCCAGGTAGAGTGCATCGCTGTGCGTGACCCAATGCTGTTGGGTATTGTAGCTGCCCAACGATCGGCCGTCATCGAACGTCCAAGGTCGCGGTTCCTCGAAATGCAGACCATCCTCGCTACGTGCCACGTAAGCGTCTTCGTCGTTGCGCATCGTCAGGTAATAGGCGTCGTCGAAGAACGTCAGGCTGGGCTCGTACAGCCCGCGGCCCACATCGATCGTCAACTCGGAACCGTGCTCCAAATACTCGAGCGTCTGACCATCGAAGCGGCAACGCAGCACGGTCGAGTGGAATCGCCGTGCTTCCTGCTCCTTGAAATAGATGGGCAGCAGCACCGTACCATCCGGTTGGTCAAAACGCTGGACCGACCCGGCACCGGCGTTGGCGAACCGCGGTTCGTCGGGCAGTTCCAGCTTTTTCCAGGGCTGCCATTGGAAAGTATCGGGGTCATACACGGTGTACGCGGTGGCCCGAGGCCGAACGGCCATGACCCGATTGTTTTGGTATTTGACCGTGTGACCGATGCCCAGCATGGTGCCGCTTGCCGCGTGCCATTTGGGCGTGAAATCGCTGACGACTCGTTCTCGATCTCCGTCGATCGTTTCGCGCCGCATGGCGGGCTCTTCAAACGGGCCTTCCCACGTCAGGCCCAGGTCGCGAGTGCGGTAGGTGTGCAAGCCGTGGAAGACATCCGATCCGACCAGTTCCAGTGGTTGAGCGGTCATCAGGACCGTTGGCCGTCCGATGGGATTCTCGCCCGAATCGGCCGGCATCACACCGGCTCGGGCATGGACCCAGCAGGTCTGGCCATCGAAGCCGCGATCGACGAAAAATCGTTCCAGCCGGTAACCGACTCGGCTGATGTGTTCCTCGCTGGGCAGAAGATCTTCGAACGCCAGCAATTGGGCGATCGCTGGCAGCAGGACCTGCTGGACGTGAGGCGCGACGCGCGAGGCGAGCGGGCTGGCCTCGTACCCACCTTGGAAATAAGCGATTTCGGGGGCGATGTAGCCGGGCGCATAATCGCCGTAGGCGGCCAACGCGACGAAATCGTTCGGATACATCGCTGCGGCGGCCAATTGGAATTCGATATTCAGTTCCCCCGGCATGTGCAGGATGCGAGCCGGGCCAAGACGCAGCGAGGTCAACGCGATCTGGTGACCGTCCAAACAGCGGTTGAGCCAGGCCAGGGAGCGCGCCGCGCGCTGGCGTTGGTCGATGGGCTGCTCCGGGTCCGCCAGCAATTGACGCAACGGGTCGGCATCCAGGTGTTCGGCTGGCGGCAGCGTCACCGGCACGACACGCCACTGGACCTGGTCGCTGGTGATCGGCGTCCGCTCGGTGGCCTCCCAGGCAGCCTGCATCCCGTCGGCCAGACGGTCGGCCAGGATCTGGCGGTACGGCGTGGAACCGTCATTCCATTTCCCGGCCGCTACGTTCCCTGCAGCACCGGTAAAATACAGATGCATGGCCCCGGTGGCCTGATCCCGAGCGGCTCGGGCGATGCCCGGAAAATCCGGATTGGCGCCGCCCGTCCGGTAGTAGCTCATCGGATGCGACGCGAAATAGCTGAGCACCGCCAGGGGCTGCTGCTCGTGCCACAGGCTGACCAGCCGGACTTCCGGGTCCACTCGGCCGACCGGTGCCTCACGAGCTTCCTCGTTGCGCGACGCGCTGAAACGCGTCAATCGCACTTTCCCGCTGCGATCCAACAGACGCCGATTCGAGGCCACACGATCGACCACCGCGCTGCCTGTCCCGACATGGGTGATCGGCCGAGCCTGCTCGATCGCCTCGCGGGCGGCTTCCGCAGCTCGCTGAATCGTGTCCTGAACGAATTGCCGATCGAACATCTGGCCGCCCAGCCCGTGTTCAGCCAGTAAGTCATCCGCGCTGAAATCGGCGGCCGGAGCGTCATGCTGGTGGACGGTGTGCACGGTGACTCGATCGGGCTGGGTACCCACGGCATCGGCCAAGGCAGTTCGCCATGCATCATGGGCCTGGTTGCCGATCCCGATCCAATCCACCACACACAACACGATCGGGTCTCCAGCGCCCAGCAGCACCAGGCCGCGGGCGGTCAACGGCTGGACGATCTCTTCGGTCGGGTCGTAAGCCAGCGGGGCGCCGATCGGCGGCGAGGCATCCACATCGAAGGTCGCCACACGCAAATCGGCCGACTGAGCCTGCGCGGCCGTTGTCAGCACCAGCACGGTGAGCCCAATGATCCCAAGGTCGAATCGTTTCATCGGTTTTCTCCTGGACTAGGAAGGAAATCTTGCATGTCTTCTACGGCGTCCGCGCGTTGGATGACCAAACGGTTGTCCGCATCGGCCTGTTGGTACGCCTGGCGTACGATGTGCCATTGAGTTTGGACCTGATCGTCGGCAGCCGACTGAAGTTGCTGGTCCTGAAGATCGATCACGGTCAGCGGTCGAGGCGCCAGCGACGCGGCCAGGTCGGGCAGATCGTATGCGGTCAAGGCACTGGCGACCACATCGCCGCCGGTTACCTTGTAGAAGCGATTCATGACGACTTCCTGGAACGAGATCAGCGGACGGACCAGGAGCAGACGGTGTAACGAGTCATCGAACGCGGCGGCGTGCAGCGCGGGAATACATGTCGCGCCGTGAGCCACCACGGCCAACTGGCTGGTATCGACGTCCGGGCGCTGGTCCAGCAGCGCGGCGCATCGCAGGATATCTGCGGCTCGGATCGCCACCACGCTGCGTCCGATCTGGACGCCTAGGAAAGCGACCGCGTCGCTGATTTGTCCTAGTTCCCCGGTACCGGACAGATCGGGCGCAAGCACCGCGTAGCCTTGTTGGACCCATTTTTCCATCTGACCGCCGGGGGCCGCTTCCGCTGCTTTGCCGTCGGGGTGGAGGAAGATCAGGCCGGGATGCTGTTCGCCCTGGTCGGGCACCATCAGCAGCAGCGGCAGGATCAGGTCGCCCTCGCCGCCGATCACGTATTTTTCGACGGAGTATCCCGGTCGTTGATAGCGTCCACGAAAGATGGGCTGCGGATCCGACACGGGCGGCAGGTACCCCGCGATCTGTTTGGCTGCCGCAATGGCCTGTTGAAGATGACCAGCCAGATCGCTCTGCCGAGCCTCTTCGAGCCGCGAGACTCGTTGGATCGCCTCTTGGCGGTTCAGCGAAAACACCGTCTCGCCGCCCAGCGACGTGCTGAGCTGGCCGGTCGGCGTGATCGTCAGTTCCTGCTCGCTAAGGATTTCTTTCTCGACGTGTACCGGGTCGCCCGGCAATTGCAGATGTTCTTGGAAAAAAGCGTAGGTCGCCGAGTTATTCTGCGGCGTAAACCCGTGTCGATAATCGTCTTCGGCCAGCGACAAGTGAGATTCGGCTCCCAAGGCAGCGAACGCGCGACTGGCTTCTTGAACCACTTCGCGAGTCCCTTGGATACTGAAAAAGTCGCGAGTGGTCGCCACAATCAACGTTGGTTTCGGCGCTCGTGCGATCAGCAGATCCCCATGATCGATGCCGCTGGCCACGCCGCGCAGGAAGTTCTGTTCGGCATCCTGCGGGCCGATCGAAGCGAACAACCAGGCCAAGCCGGTGATGTAGCAGGCCGGCGAGGCCGCTGCGACGCGGTCGTCCATCGCCGCGATGTAGCTGGTTTGCGTCCCGCCACCCGACAGTCCCGTCACACCGATGCGATCCGGATCAACTTCCTCGCGAGACACCAGATAATCGATGGCTCGAATACCGTCCCAAGTGAAGTACCTCGCCGCGCTGCTGCCGGTCAGGAACGCCTGGATGCCCAGGTACGAATGCTCGGCAGTCGACCCGCCGATCACCGATCGTCCCAGGTCGGGATCGAAGTACTGCAATCGCTCGCCCTGCCCGATCGGATCCATCGCGAACACGAGGAAGCCTTTATCCACCATATTCAGCAGGAACTGCTGATAACCCGCGCCGCGAAAGGCGATTCCCGTGTGACCGATCACGTTCAAGATCGCCGGGGCCGGTTGCTGCCGCTGGTCGGGCACGAACAGGCATCCGGTGACATAAAAGTCCGGCAACGATTCGAACACGATCCGCTCGACGCGATAACCATCCTTCTGCAGCACCCCTTTGACTTGGGCGTTCAGCGGCGTACGTTCCGGAAAAGGCCCGACAATGCGGTCCAACGTCTCGCGAATCTGCTGCTGTCGTTCTCGCCACTGATCGGCCGATTCCAGTTGCTGCAGGGCCTCGCTTCGCCGATCCAAATGCTGGAAAGCCAGGGAATTCAGATGCCGTTGCAACCGTTGCGGCGCATCGGACCACTCGATCCACCGCGAAAGGACGTTCAGATCCTCAGCCTGCCCCAGTGCCGTCGCTGGGTGTCCGAACCCCAATATCAGCACCATTACCAAGCTGGCCCATCGGCACACCCGACGGACAGTCATCCCGCCACTCGACTCCAACACGGCTTTTCCGATCATGACATCCCCTCCTGCATTTTCTACAGCGTGAGTTTCTCCAAACGAACCATCCGACGTTACATGCGTCCAGCGTCCGGTGCCCGCTGCACCGCACCTCGGACCTTCGGAACTCGAAGACCGTACGGGTTGCATTCGGGCAGGTCTGCATTATTCTAACAGAGAGTTCCGCGTCATTCCAAGCTAAGGGGATAAGGACAAAGCAATGACCACGCAACGCCTCGATCGTGTCGTCTTCGGTTTGGCTCTGGCCTGCCTGTTTTTGGTCCTGTCGGTCAGGACGGCCGTATGGGCCGAGGAAGCCGACGAAGCCGACCAGGGTTTCGTCTCGATGTTCAACGGTCAAGATCTGACCGGCTGGGAGGGGATGCCCGGCTGGTGGACGGTCGAGCGCGGTGCGATCGTCGCCGAGAGCACGCCGGACAAGCCGAGCGATCGGACGCACTACCTGTACTGGAAAGGCGGCCAGCCAGCGGATTTCGAGCTGCGTTGTCTTTATCGCGTCTCCGGCAAAGGCGGTAACTCGGGGATCCAGTTCCGCAGCGAGCCGCGACCGAATTGGGATACCTGGGGCTATCAGGCGGACCTGGACACCAACCACGACTACACCGGGTTCCTGTACCAGCACGGACGCGGTCTGGTCGCGGGTCGAGGCCAGCAGGTGGTGATCGATCGCGAGGGGAATAGGACGGTCACCACGTTTGCCGATGCGGACGAGTTGTTGAAAGCGGTCCACGACGACGACTGGAACGAGTATCGCATTTTGGCTCAAGGCAGGCACATCACGCTGTGGATCAACGGCCAGAAGATGTGCCAGGTGGAAGACCACGAGCCCAAATACGCGTTGCCCAAGGGCATCATCGCCCTGCAGATGCACCGAGGCCCGCCGATGCGCATCGAGTTCAAGAACCTGCGCATCCGCCAGTTCTGACGCCCGGCCGCCGCGAGGCGGTCAACCGGCTTCGT
>SKVE01000452.1 GCA_007129635.1 Planctomycetaceae bacterium | reverse complement strand
GACTTCTCCCGTTTCTGCGTCCCAGCAGACCACTTGCTCGCGGGCGTGGATCTTTTCCACCGGGTCGGTAACGTCGTCCGGAGTCCGGGTATTCAGATAAACACGGCCATTTAAGACGATGGGTGTCGCGCGGCCCCCAGTCTCTGAAACCCACAACACGTTCTTGTTCTCGGTCAGCGACCAATCATCGACCAAGTTGGTTTCCCGCGAGATCCCGTTCTGCTCCGGACCTCGCCAATGAGCCCAGTCACCGGCTGCAACCAACGGACAGACGCCCAGCATCAACCACAGTGTTACGCAGATTCTCCAGTTCATTTTAGCTTCCCTCGTCAGGACGACGAATCGAACCACTCGTCATCCGGGTCAAATTTGGGGAACACAACGATCAAAACGCGCATCCGTCCGATGGCCCGATGTCGAGTTCCCGGGCGAATGAAAATACACATCCCAGGATGGACCGGAAGGAATTCGTCATCCAGTTGCATCCGCGCGTCCGGTCCACATTCCAAGAAATAGTAAGTCTCTGTCAACTTGCGATGGTAGTGCAGTCGAGCATCGGCCGAAATCTCGGTCACGTGGATCGTCGCCGGTAGATCCGCGACATCCGCGAACGCGCGCCGCGCCGTTCCACAAGGACAGTCCACGCCGGGAAGTGTCGAAAAATCGGTGATTTCGTAACCGCGTTCCTCTGTGACCTTCATCCGTCGCTGCCCTACCTGGAATACGTCGTAACCGAACCATGGTCCTCGAAAAAGAGCCCCCCAACCACTTGTGGAAAGGCCCACGCTGCATGAAACCATCGCGTAAATCCTAGCAGATCCAAGTCCATTGTTCCATGACCCCTTTCGAGGGTCGGAGAAGCCCGTACGAGCCCAGCCACAGAGATCCACTGCGCCAACGGATATTCATCTCCAGAAAGATCCGTGTTGACGTAGATTTTGTCGAGCGTACGATACACGTTTTCGCTCGTGTTTCGTGCGAGAATGAGCAAGGCATAAACCCTCTGTTTGGGTGGTGCTGTCGTCCAATTATCAAGGAACTACGATGATCGAGGTAAAATTGCCCGATGGTTCGATTCAAACTCATCCGGACGAAGCGACAGCGTTAGATGTTGCGCAGGGAATCGGCTCGCGCCTGGCCGGCGCTGTGGTGGCTGTCGAAGTCCAGGGGCAGGTCGCCGATGCCACGTTGCCGCTGGCCGAGCTGACCGAAGTTCGACCGATCCCCGTGCGGCTGCTGACAGAACGAGATGCGGCGGCTTTGGGAGTCCTGCGGCATTCTTGCGCCCATGTGATGGCTCGCGCGGTGATGCAACTGTTTCCCGACGTTTCCCTGGCCTTCGGCCCGACGCTCGGTCATGGGTTCTATTACGATTTCGACTTGGAACACAAGATCAGCGAAGCCGATTTTCCCAAGATCGAAGCCCAGATGCAGCAGATCGTTCGCGAGGGCGAAGCCTTCGAACGCTTTGCCCTGGACCGCGATCAGGCACGGCAGTTGTGTGCCGACCTGAATCAGGACCTGAAGGTCGAGCATATCGAGACAGGGTTGGCCGAACATGGTTCGGTCAGCTTTTACCGGCAAGGTGAGTTCGTCGATTTGTGCCGCGGCCCTCACGTGCCCCACGCGGGCAAGATCAAGGCGTTCAAGCTGCTGTCGGTAGCCGGTTCCTACTGGAAGGGCGATGCACGCAACAAACAGCTCCAACGGCTGTATGGCACTGCATGGTTCAGTAAAGCCGATTTGGATCAGTATCTCCAGCAGGTCGAAGAGGCCAAACGGCGCGATCATCGAGTCCTAGGGAAAAGACTCAGGCTGTTCCAAATCGAGCCGGATGTCGGACCGGGGCTTTGCCTGTGGCTTCCCAAGGGAGCGACGGTCCGAACGCTGCTGGAGGATTTCATCAAGCATGAGTTGCTGGCCCGCGGCTACCAACCGGTCTATTCACCGCATATCGGCCGAGTCGAATTGTATGAGATCAGCGGGCATTTCCCGTACTACCGCGAATCGCAATTCGCACCGCTGTTCCATCACCCGGCGGGCCAGATCGTCGACTTTCTGATCCAGCAGTTGGAATCCGAACAAGCGGAATCGTTTTCCGCCACCGATGAACAGACCTTGATCCGGGCGGCTGGGGTGCTGAATGTCCCGCTGGAACAATGTGGCTACCGAGCCGAAGAGCCTCCCGACCGGCGAGCGGCGGCGCTGCGAACCTGGCAACAACAGCAGGAACGCTACCTGTTGAAGCCGATGAACTGCCCGCACCACGTCCAGATCTATAAGTCCCAACCTCGCAGCTACCGGGAACTGCCGGTGCGACTGGCTGAATTCGGCACGGTGTACCGCCACGAACAGACGGGTGAATTGAACGGGATGCTGCGAGTTCGCGGATTGACTCAGGACGATGCGCATCTGTTCTGCACGCCGGAGCAGGTCGAGCAGGAATTCCAGGCGACCCTGGATCTGACTCGTTTTGTCCTGGAGAGCGTCGGATTGACCGACTACCGGGTCCAGTTATCGCTGCGCGACCCGAACAGCGACAAGTATGTGGGCAGTCCGGAGAATTGGGATCGAGCCGAGCAGGCGTTGCGCCGCGTCCTGGAGGCTTCGGGGCTGGAGTTCGAAACGGTCGAGGGCGAAGCCGCATTCTACGGGCCCAAAGCCGATTTCATGGTCCGCGATTGCATCGGGCGGCAATGGCAACTGGGGACGGTCCAGTTGGATTACAATCTGCCCGAACGGTTCGAATTGGAATACATCGCGGCGGACAACCGAGCCCATCGGCCCGTGATGATCCACCGCGCTCCTTTCGGGTCGATGGAACGGTTCGTCGGCATGCTGATCGAACACTTCGCCGGCGCTTTCCCGATGTGGCTGGCTCCCGAACAAATCCGGGTACTGCCGGTCAGTGAGAAGACGGAACAGTACGCCGCCCAGTTGGCCACTCGGTTCACCGACGCCGGGTTCCGAGTCACCACCGATCTGCGCAGTGCGAAGATCCAGGCCAAGATCCGCGATGCCCAACTGGAACTGATCCCCTACATGGCAGTGGTAGGGCAGCGAGAGGCCGAGTCCGGTGCGGTGTCGCTACGGGATCGCATCGATGGCGACCTGGGGGCCATGCCGATAGAACAGGCGTTGGAACGTTTGCGAGACGAGACGGATCGACGGATGGTCCGCCAAGTCGTCACCAGCCAGTTCTCGGCGTTAGAGGAAGATGACAGCCAGCAGCACGAATACTGACGGTAGCACCTGCAGCATAAGGTGGAAATCGGTGAACGAACAAGACCAGCAAGCCCCGTATCGAGATGCCCTGTCGACGACCGGATCGTCGGAGGAAATCGACGCATTTTTAACCTGGTGCGGGATAGCGCTCGGCTGGGAGGTGGTGCCGGATGAACGCGATGTGCCCTGGTTGTTGATCCCCGCCGCGCTGCAAGAGGAAGTGGACGGCATCGAGAAGATCTCCGCTGTTCCCGCAACCGCCGTCGTCGCGGAAGCATCGGCGGACCCGACGGCCGTGGCTGTCCAGACGCCATCAAGACCGACCTGGATCGAGGTGCTGCGTAAGGTAGTGGCCACGGATCAAGCCGCGCATGCCGCTCCGGCCTCGCAACCGACCAGCGTCCACGAGCTGACTCCACGGCTGTTCGAGGCATATACGGTCGACGGCGGCCATGTGATGCTGGGGGGCTGCTCGTTGGAGGACCACCCGCTGCTCCGCGCGACCGGGCTGGTCGGCATCGACCAGGACCGGCAGATGCTGCAACTGGTGCATCACTTTACCACGGTCGACGGCCAACCGGTCGAGCCTCAACTGCTGGACTCGTTGCATGTCGACCAACTGACGCCGCTGCGCCGCCCGCCCCGATTGCCACCCCCGGAATTGCCGTCTTGGGTCGAGACCGGCCGCCGGCAACTGGCCCAGGCGACGGACGATCTGTCTGCCGAGCCGCTGTTGATCACGGTCGTCTGGTGCAAGTACCTGCGATGTAAGCTGACCTTCGAGATCGGCGGCGTCCAGGCCGACCTGCCTTTTTCCAGTTGGGCACAGTGGCTGATGGGCGGCGAGGTCAAGCCGCCGCCCTTCGTCTGCCCTCACACGGGCCGCGAATCGTTTCATGTCGTCCTGGACGATGACGGGGTGATCACCGTGGCAGAAGCCATCGCCGAGTGCCAGCATACGGGTCGACGAGTTGTCGAGACCAGTCTGGCTACCTGCGACTGGACCGGGCAACGCGTGCTGCGCAGCCTGCTGGCCCCCTGTCCGGTCACCGGACAATTGGTGTTGGCCGACCATCGGATCACGTGCGCCACGTGCGGGCAGCAGGTCAGCCCGAAAGCGTCCAGCAAAGGGCACTGCCAGGCTTGCCGCTCGTTGCACGCCGTTCGTGGCAACGACCCGCGGTTGGCGCGTGTGCTCCAGCGGTACCCGAAGCTGACGCAATGGTCGACTTGGCGGATCAGCGAGACAAATACCGCTTGGATCCTGCGAGCTTCCTCGGTGTTTCGCCGCTTGCTGGTCGTGGTCGATCGCCAGTCGCTGGACGCGCTGCATCTGGCCGAAAGCACCCTTTTGTCACGCGACTGGTCTCCGGTCCCCGCAGACCGATGGGACCAGCACTTCACCCCGTAGGATTGCCATCGATGACCGCCAACGATTTGGAACTGATAGAACGCAAACAACAGATGCGGCGGGCTGCGTACGACGCCCGCAATGCTCAACAGGACAAAGATCGGCTCAGCGAATTGGCCATCGCCCGGTTCGTGGCCTTGCCCGAATACCAGCACGCACAGACCGCCATGTGGTACCTGGATTGCCGCTCCGAACTGCGAACTCGACACGCCCTGCCCGCAGCTTTGGCCAACGGAAAACGGATCGTCGTCCCCTACTGCACCGTCGACGACCAGGGCCAGAACAAATTGGGGCTCTGGTGGCTGGAGACGATGGACGAATTGATCGTCGGCAAATGGAAAATCCTGGAACCGCCGCGCGAGCGATGGGGCGAGCCGGGCAAGGAAGTCGATCCGGGCGATCTGGACATCGTCATGGTCCCCGGCGTGGGGTTCAGCCGTCAGGGTGCCCGGATGGGCAACGGGCAGGGCTACTACGACCGCCTGCTGCAGCAGGTCCGGCCGGATTGTCCGCTGGTCGCCGTGTGTTACGAGAGTCAATTGTTCGACGATCTGATCGTCGCCCCGCACGACGTCTTCATGGACAAAGTGATCACCGAACAGACCGTTTACCAAGGGTCGGGAAGCCGGACCCCGTCGGCTTCTTCCGTATCGGATCGAGATACCTGAGCTTTAACGATGTTGCACGACTGGTCCAAAACATCGGGTTGGGAGGGAGTCCATGACATCTGGATCGTGGAGCTTCTGCGCAACATCAAGAGCCAACTGCCAGAGCCATACCGGGCCTACATCGGGTCGGTTCCCGCGCTGGCCATCGGGGCAGCAACCGGGCGGCCAGACATTGCCGTCGGCCGGTGGCAACTGGAACCTCCGCCCGATCTCGTCCAGGAATCGTTGGACGATGAAGGTGACGCAGCGTTCGAACCGGACGAGGAAGTC
>SKVE01000053.1 GCA_007129635.1 Planctomycetaceae bacterium | reverse complement strand
GTGAATTGCAGCGAACCGTCGCATGCGTGGTCTATTGCGGTTTCTATTTTGGAGTGATGCTGATGAAGAAGCGACATGGGCTGGTGGCCATCCTTGTTGGGGTTTGCTGTCTGACGGCTTTTGTCCCGGCGGCCGATCTGGTCGTCGCGTTGGATGATGCGATTGAAGATGCGATCGGGCCTCGCGGCGGCTTGATTGTCGAAATACCGCTGATCGATCCCTCCCAAACCATGCGTTTGGGCCAGCCGGATGCGGTGGTTGTCCAAGCCCTGCATCCGGACGCTCAGCAGGTAGCTGGCGGAAGGAAGGAACTGCAAGCGGCAGGTGTGTACGGAAAAATTACTGCGGCTACGTTCGACGGACGCAGCCTTCCCTACGCCGACAATCTGGTCAACTTGATCGTGGTACACGAGGCCGAAGCCGGGCGTCTGGGGATCGAGATCCCGCGTGAGGAACTGCTGCGAGTGTTAGCGCCTGGAGGGGCCGTCTGCTGGTGGACGGATACTTCGACGGCATCGCCCAAGATCCTCCACAAACCTTGGCCTGACGACATCGCGCCCTGGACGCATTTCCTGGGCAGCGCGGCGGGAAATGCCGTCGCAGCGGACCAGCAAGTGGCACCGGCCAATGCACTGCAGTGGGTGACCGAGCCGATGTACTGTCGCAGTCACGAGATCGACTCGAGCCTGCCGGCCATGGTCTCGGCCGATGGGCGGCTGTTTTACATCTTGGACGAGGGACCGATCGGGGTGACCGACCCTCGGTTCCCACCGCGTTGGTCGCTGTTAGCTCGCGATGCGTTCAACGGCGTGTTGTTGTGGAAGCTTCCGCTGGAATCTTGGGGCTGGCAGCAGTGGAACCCGGATATCGCCGAAGCCGATTGGCGGTTGCTGCGAGGGCAGCGCGGCCGATTTCCCCGCGAGGTACCGCGGCGTCTGGTCGCCGTGGGCGACCGCGTCTACGTCACGCTGGGCTTTGACGATGCGCCGATCAGCATCCTGGATGCGGCCACCGGCCAGGTGTTGGTCGAGTGTCCGGAGACAGAGGGCACGCAGGAGTTGATCGTCGACCAGGGCACGATCTTCGCTCGTATCCAATTATCCGCGAGCCAGGCGGCCGCGCGTCGCGGGGAAAAGCCGACGACCCGATTGGCAGCCATCGACGCCGAGACGGGCGAGACGCGTTGGTCGCGGAACGTCGGCAACATCAACCGCCTGACGCTGACCGCTGCTGGCGGGGCCGTAGTCCATCAGCGCGGGCCAACCTTGTTATGCTACGATGCGGACAACGGGGATCTGAAGTGGCAGGTGGCTTGTCCGCCCAGTGAGATCGTGGTCATCCACGAGGATGTGGTGTTGGTGACGGGCAAGGCAGGGACCCGCGCCTTTGCATTGCAGGACGGCCAGCCGCTGTGGGAAGGTCCTCCCACAGGGCGCGATCTGCTGGTGATCGAAGATCTGGTTTGGCGGATCGAGGAGACCGAGGGGATCTTGCAACGTCGCCAGGAAACCTGGCCGACGCTGTCGCGTCGCGCCGGAGCACGCTTGTCCGGCTACGATTTCCGGACCGGCCAGCGGCAGCGATCGATCGAAGTGCCCAACGCCATGTCGCCCGGCCATCATCTGCGATGCTACCGCAGCAAGGCTACCGAACGGTTCATCATCTATCCGAAGCGAGGCGCGGAGTTTCTCGATCTGCAGGGCGACGCCCATCGGCGACACGACTGGCTGCGAGGCTCGTGCCAGTACGGCATCCTGCCGTGCAACGGTCTGTTGTACACGCCGCCCGACCAGTGCTTCTGTTATCCGGGCGCGAAGATGAACGGTCTGGTCGCGACCAGCGGCACCGACACGTCAGGAACATCGCCACCGATCTTGCCTGACCGGGCCGATGCCGACGTTCGTTTGATTCGCGGGCCTGCCTACGGGCGGCCGATCGAATCGTCCGCCGATCCCGCTGACTGGACAGGATATCGAGGCGATGCGCGGCGAAGCGGTTCGAATCGACTTGCCGAACTCGGTAACGATCTGAGCCTGCGGTGGGAAGTATCGCTGGACGGAAAATTGACTCAACCCATCATCGTCGGCGGGCACGTCTATGTGGCTGCCGTCGACCGGCACAGCATCCATGCCTTGCGTGCCGACAACGGTCAGACAGTCTGGCAGTTCACCGCTGGCGGGCGAGTCAACAGTTCGCCCACTTACCACGAGGGTTACCTGTTGTTCGGCGCAAACGACGGCTACGTGTACTGTCTGGACGCTACGACGGGCGATCTGGTGTGGCAGTTCCGGGCGGCTCCGTTGCCCCGGCAGATCATGGCGTTCGGTCAAGTCGAATCGCCATGGCCCGTCCATGGCTCGGTACTGGTCTTGGAATCGCTCGTCTACGCCGTCGCCGGGCGTTCGACGCTGATCGACGACGGGGCTCACTTTTACGCGCTGCGACCGGAGACCGGTCAGATGGTGCATTATACTCACGTCCATCATCCACCCCCCGATCCGCAGCAGGATATCGGCGAACATTTCGCGATGGATGGTTCGAACATCGATCTGCTGACCACCGATGGCACGCACGTGTTCTGCATGCAAGAGATGTTTGACTCGCAACTGAATCGGATCCAGACGCCTTGGAACACTCGCTATGGCGACCGTTATCTGGGCGAGGATCATCTGATGGCCACCGGAGGTATCCTGGACGACAGCGGGTTCAATCGGCTGTTCTGGACCTACGGCAATCGCTGGCCCGGATTCTATATGATGCTGATGGCACCTCGCTCGGGCAACCTGCTGGTCTTCGACCAACATCACACCTGGGCGACCAAGTGGTTCGTCGAACGCAATATCCACAGCCCGCTGTTCTTTCCTCAAACAACCGGCTACCTGCTGTTCTGCGACCGCAACGCGACCGATCCC
This sequence comes from Planctomycetaceae bacterium, assembly GCA_007129635.1. Taxonomy (GTDB): domain Bacteria; phylum Planctomycetota; class Planctomycetia; order Pirellulales; family Pirellulaceae; genus SKKK01. The sequence goes on along the minus strand of SKVE01000053.1, from coordinate 2,666 downwards.
TTCCTGGTCGGCGACCCGGATGCCTCGGACCCGATCCCTTGGTTGCCCGAAACCAAGATGGAGCCTTACGAGTACGATGGGCATCGGATCACCAACCGTTACGATAATTTTTCGGTCGAGGTCGACAAAGGCGCCGGGTTCACGCGTGGGACACCGCCCGAATGGGAAGAATATGTACCGGTGCGTATCGAAGCGATGGCGGTGGCCGGCGACGTGTTGCTGGCCGCCGGGACTCCGGATGTCTTTGACCCGGACGATCCGCTGGGCGCTCTGGAAGGTCGACATGGCGGCGTCTTGCTGGTGATCGATGCCCAGACCGGCAAACAACGTGCGGAGATTCCCCTGCGCGAAGCGCCCCGATTCGACGGCATGTCGGTCGCTGGGCAACGCATGTATCTGATCAGCCGCGAGGGGACATTGAGCGTCTGGCAGTGATGGTGTTTTCAATGGCACCATGCGCCAATGAAATCAGCCCTCGACCGAGCAAGGCGAGGGCTGCGGAGGATCATCAGGTTGGCGACTTTCGCCGTTCATGCGGTGCACTGAGGCCGGGCGGTTCGGCGACGTTCGTTGCGGCAACGAAGCAGATGGAAGATCCGTTTGGCGACCCGATTCACCGCTGTCTCGACTCGGTTGTCACGACGGCCGATCGTCAACGATCGGCCGCTGCGCAGATGCACCCGAGCACGGCAATGTACACGGCTATCGGATGGATCGTCGTTGTCCTTCGACAACTGGACGTCGACAGAATCGATGGCCGATCGGTACGGATAGACGGCGAACCGGAAATGCTGCTCGATCAACATCTTCAACGACGGTGGTAGATCACGCCCGAGTACTCTTAAATATATTTGCATGGTTTCGCTCCCTGGATTTGCAGTTTCAGTACACGCCCTACCTTTTTATGGTTGCAGAGCCTCCACGACAAATAGAATTTTTCTATCACCAAAATCGTCTTTGCCTAATCTTCGAGTGAAACTACCGAATCGGGTGTTTTCGGGTTTTCAGCAGGGAAAAGGTTGTTGCGCGCGGTCTTCGAGATCGCCACCACAGCAGGGTGTTTCAAACGCCGTTCGACGGTGATTGCAAAGCACTGAAAGCGGATATCTTCGATCAGACCGACTTGCTGCACCCGGTATTGTCTTTGCAGTTCGGCGTCCACCGCGACCGGCACGGGGAACAACCCCATGCCCGCTTGGCCGAACGCCTTCATCAGCCCGCTGTCCGCAAACTCACCCACTAATTTTGGACGGATATCCAGTTGATCGAACCATCGCTCCAGATCGCGGCGAAGGGATGTGCCGACCGTCGGCAACAACCATGGGGCATCCGTCATGGATCGTGGGAAGTCGTCTCCATACTTCTCGGCTAAGTCGGCGGTTCCGTAGATCGCCACCTCGCACGAACCCAGCAGATGGTTGAAGACGCGAACGCGAGCATGGCCTGTGGCCGCTGTATCCGAGAGGACGACATCCAGTTTGAACAACGCCAGATCGGCTAACAGCGCGTCCAGCTTGCCATCATGACAAACCAACTCCATCGGCTCGTCCAGATAACAGGTCGGTTCCAGCAGTCGGTGCACGGCCAGCTTGGGAAGCACATCGGCCACCCCGACGGTAAACTGCATCGGCCGACCGGTCGGCCGTCCTTTGATCGCCTCGATCATCTCCCGACCGATCGTGAAGATCTCGTCCGCGTAGCGGAACAGCATGCGGCCTTCTTCTGTCAGTTCCAAACCTCGACCAATTCGCCGGAACAGCTTGGTCTTCAACGATTTTTCGAGCTTCGCGATCTGGCCGCTGATCGTCGGCTGGGACAGTTGCAGTTCCTCACACGCTCGCACGATACTGCCTTCGCGTGCGACCACCCAGAAGTACATCAGATGATGGTAGTTGATCCAGTCCATGGTTCTTTCCCCTTGCCGGTTTCACGGTGCTCGCATCCCACCGGCAAAATTCCGGCCGATGCGAAAACGGCTGAGCCGTCCCTGCGATCGTCGAACTCCCGTGTCGTCCGCAACGGTCCGCTCCTCGCAATACCAATCGACAAAACCGATATCTTACACTGAAATATCGCATTTGCCAATACGGAAGTGCGATTGCCGATAGGTGCCACCCACTTATCGATTCCTGATAGGTGCCACCCATTTGTCGGGTTGCCGGGCAGCGAAGACGGTCTTTAGCTCCCCCGGTAGTGGCAATGGAGATTAACGATCTCGCCGGCGAGCGGCGAGGATTCGGGGCCCATCGTTCGCCGCGAAGTAGGAACAAAACGGGAGCAAAGACATTGGTTTTGGCACACGCAAACTGAACACACCAGGTCAGACACGTCTTCTGACGGAGCCTAGACCCGCAGCCACAGGGTCCAGCGGCGGACATTCGAGTAGATTCCGTCGGCACCGACTTCTTCCATTTCCAGGCTGATCGCCACGGCGCCGTCGTCAGCACGAGCCAATTCGTTCAGCGCTGCCATGACATCGGAGAACCTTCCCTGGAAGCGGATCCGCCGCAGGCGGTCCTCTGGCGCGCCGGCGGTCGGGGCGCGGACCGCTGTGGTGGCACGGGCTCGAGCCGTGCGAGTTCGCGCGGTGGGTTGAGGCGGGGCGATCGATTCTTGCAGCGTACGGAAGGCCGGTTCCAACGACCCGGCCATGCCCGCCGCTTCCT
>SKVE01000772.1 GCA_007129635.1 Planctomycetaceae bacterium | reverse complement strand
TCAGCAGCAGCTAAATGCCACCTTCCATGACCCCTACACCGCGCCGGATATCGGCCCTGAAGTTGTGGGTGGTTGTCCCAGGGAATATCAAAAGCCATCGGCAGAACCGGTTCGCAGTCGATTTGTCTGGGACAACTGGTTGCGGCGCTGATCTTGGAAATCGAGTTGCATCAGACGGCTGGGCATTGCTGGCGACATCCGTTACATTCACACGTTGCGGCTTGTCGACGCAGCGTGCATCGATCGAGTCGGCGACCAGCAATGCTTTAGCAGTGTCGAGTTATTTCGCTCATGGCGCCCCGTTCCCGATCCAAACCAGCTTCGGCTGCATCTCTTGAGCCCGTTTCGCAGAATGAGCGATTACAAAAGGTCTTGGCCGCAGCCGGGATCAGCAGCCGTCGCGAGTGCGAAGAACTGATCCGCGATGGTCGTGTCGAGGTCGATCGGCAAGTGATCACGGAAATGGGGGCTCGAGTCGATCCGGCTCGACACGAAATCCGGGTCGACGGTGTCGTCCTGCCGCGTCCCAAGCTGGTCTATTACGTCTTGAACAAACCGACGGGAGTCGTCAGCACGAATCGCGACCCGGATGGGCGGCCTCGGGTCATCGATCTACTGCCGTCGGACCAGCGTTTGTTCCCCGTGGGTCGTTTGGATCGCAACAGCGACGGTTTGATGTTGGTCACCAACGATGGGGAACTGGCCAATCAACTGACTCATCCGAAATACGGGGTCGAGAAGACGTACGCGGCACGCGTGGCCGGCGACATGTCTCATGAGACCTTGCAGTCGTTACGGCGGGGCGTTCGGTTGGCCGAGGGCATGGCAAGAGTGACCTCGATCCGCGTCAAGCGGCGTCACAAGCAGAGCACGGACTTGGAAATTGTGCTGCGCGAGGGCCGCAACCGCGAAATCCGCCGCATCCTGGCTCGAGTCGGGCACAAGGTAGTAAAACTGACGCGAATCGCCATGGGCACGTTGCGTTTGGGCGATCTGCCCAGCGGAGCGTATCGGCTGTTGACCCAGCACGAGCTTCGCGCCCTGCGTCAGTGCGTCCAGCCGGAACGGGCGGAAGAACGAACGCGTGGCGGAGCGGGTGCCCGTGGTTCTCGCCGGAAGCTCAAGCAGTTGAAGGCATCGTCGGAAGCGAGCCCTGCAGCCAAGCCCAAGTCGTCGACACGAAAACCGTCGACACGAAAACCGTCGACACGAAAACCATCGACTCAAGTGCCGCGAAAAGGCGCCGTTCTGGACTATGACGATCCGCCGAACCAGCCCGACACCAAGGATCACCAACGTCGGTCGGGCAAGCGCCAGTCAGGCAGAAAGACGAGCCGCGGTAGCCAGAAGGAATCGTGATGCTCAGCCCGCTGCATGCCGCGCACTATGCCGATGCTGCTGTCCAGCGGCGAGCGGTGATTATCGAGAACGCCTGCCTGGCTCGCGACACGTACCGCGTGCGGCTACGATGCCCGCCGATCGCACGTCGAATCGTGCCGGGACAATTCCTGATGTTACGACTGGCGGAGGTCAACGATCCGTTAATCGGTCGGGCATTTGCTCTGTATGACACGGCGATCGATGCCCATGGCGAACGGGCGGATGTGGATATCGTCTACTTGGCCAAAGGCAAGCTGACGACACGGTTGGCCGAATTCGTGCCGGGTCGGCCGCTGGACGTCTGGGGGCCGCTGGGCAATGGTTTCCCTGCCGATCCGGTCGAACATCTGATCATGGTCGCTGGTGGTATCGGTCAGACCCCATTTTTGGCTTTAGGAGCTGAATTCCTGGGGCTGCGGCAGTACGGAGCCCCTCCCCGACAATTCCCCCCGTCCAAAAAGGTCACGCTCTGTTACGGGGCTCGATCTGCGGACATGCTGGCGGGAGTCGACGATTTCCAACGCATCGGGGTCGACGTTCATATCGCCACGGACGACGGCAGCCGCGGCCACCACGGGCTGGTGACCGAAGTGCTGCAGCAGGTCCTGGATTCGCAACCCGGCCCACACCGGATCGTATGCTGCGGTCCAGAGGTGATGATGGAGGCCGTCGCCGCTTTGGCCCAGCGGTGCGGATCGTCTTGTCAGGTGTCTCTCGAAACCCCGATGGCCTGCGGGATTGGGATCTGCTTTACGTGCGTGGCAAAGATCAAGGATGCCGACGGCGGCTGGGATTACAAACGCACCTGTGTCGAAGGCCCCGTATTCGACGCGGCCAGCATCCAGTGGTGATGGGCAGCAGCCAGATCGACGCCTAAGCACCGTTCGAGAAGTTGTTGAATTGGTAATCCCGCTGGGTCGCATCGCGCTGGCTGTCTCGCCCGATCGTCGCCAGCAAACCAAAGTAGGCGTCCTTGGCCTCGCCGATGGATGCCTCTCGGGTACTCGAGGCAGCGCTGATCGTTCCGGCAGCGATCGCCGCATCGCGGCGGATGGTCGCCATCGCGCCGGCATGGGCTGCATTGGCGGAGGCGATCTCCGACCGGTAGCTTGCCGTTGCGGCGGTTGAGGAAAGCGAGCGCGGCGTTCGTCTGGATATCCACGCGGTACCCTTGGATGGGTTTGTGCTTCAATAAAAAAACCGGGTGGCCACGCCGATTTCCCAGCGGATGCCGGGATCGTGGACGGCATCGTCCCAGGAAACTCCGCGATTTCTGATTTCCTCGGCGATCTTTTGGTAGGGACCGGGATGCGCCTTGGCAAAACGTTCCCAATCGATCTCGGGCGAACCGGTTTGCGGGCGGTGGCTGTAGAGCATGAAGTCGTAGGTGTTCGGGTGGTCCTTGTCCCATTGCTGGAACAAAGCGCGCCAGTGGGCGGCGGCAGCGGGATTTTCGCCTAGGATATTGTTGAGTTCCAACGGATCGGCAGCGAGGTCATAGAATTCCTCGATCGCCGGAACCGGATCCGTCCAGACGACATATTTTTCCGTTTCGCCGCGCACGCCCATGTTGCGGGGTATCGGGCGCGGAATCGTGGCGATTGACATCTGGTGTTCGAAGAAGAAATGATTGCGCCAATCGGCGGGTGTTTCGCCTTCGAGCAGGGGAAGCAGGCTCGTGCCATCCATGCCGGGCTCGGGCGGAAGCCCCGCGAGATCGAGGATCGTCGCTGCGACATCAAGATTCAGCACGATTGCCTCGCTCGTGGCGCCCGCCGTTCGCGGGCTGCGCGGGTCGGCGATGATGAACGGGATGCGCAGGCTCGGATCATACGGCGTCCATTTGCCCGTGAGGCCCTGCTCGCCAAAATGGGTGCCGTGATCGGACAAGAAGATCACCACGGTGTTTTCGAGGAGCCCACGTTGTTCGAGTTCCGCCATGATCGCGCCCACCGAACGATCCACGCTCAGAATTTTGCGCAGGTAGCGCCCGACCCACGCGTTGCGTCTTGCATCGCTGCCGAAATCGCCCGGATACGAGAATCCGCCAAGCCCCCGGCGCACGTGCTGGGGCAGGCCCGCACGTTGCTGCTTTGTGTCGGCGGGCGAGCGGGGGAAGGTGAAATCCGGTAACGCGTCCTTGTCCTCGGGAGCAACCACCGCGCTGGGATGCGGCGCCTTGTAATTGACCTGCAGGCAGAACGGTTTCCCATCCGGCACCATGTCCAGAAAGTCCTGCGTGCGAAGGGTCAGCCATTGGGAATCGTGGACCAGGCGTCCTTCGTATTCGTGGAAGGGTTCGCCTTGGGTGAGGTCCGCATCGAACAAATCGAACAGCGTCTGCTGCTCCTTGGTCGCACCGACCCCGTACTTTCCGAGCTGACCCAGGAAGTAGCCCGCATTTTTCAGGAGTGCCGGGTACGATGTGAGCCAGACGTCGGGCGGCGGCGGAATGAGAAAATCGTGAACCCTGGCGTTGCGCGAGTAGCGCCCCGTGATGATCGATGCGCGAGAGACCGCGCAGATCGGCGTGGTCACAAAGGCCTCGGCGAAATTCACCCCGCGTTTGGCCAGACGGTCGATATGCGGCGTTTGGATGGCAAGCTCGGCGTTGTTGACGCCGATCGCGTCCCAGCGCTGGTCGTCTGTGAGCAGGACCAGAATATTCGGACGGGCCGTTGGTTCGGCAACTGCTCCGATACCGGTTGCGGGAGCGGCAACGGGCATCGCAAGGATCGGTTTCGTATTCCGCAGTGGGATAGCGGGCAAACGTTCGGCGGGAATCGGGCGCCGGTCGCGAGGTTCGGGAGGCATTCCCGGCGGGGTGAACTGCCGCCCCCTGCCGCGGTCATCGCAAAGCTCGGGGGGCTCGGCGGCAAGATCTTTGGTTTCTGTACGGTCCCTGGACAGATCGAACAGCGGAACCAGGGATTCGCCGGAAAGCGGCGGGTTGCCCCGCCCGCGGAATTCCGCCGGATAGTGGCCACCCGCGACCTGGAGCAACGTCGCCATGATGTCGCTGATTCCCGTGAGTTGCGGAACGGTGCGCAGATCTTCCAAGTCCTTTTGTTCGGCGGTCAGGCTGTCCCCGGCGGGCACGTTTCGAGGTCGGGGTGAAAGCGGCGCGGTCTCGGGATCGACCAGGCTCAGCTCAACCTGCCGCGCATAACGTTGCTCGCGGATCTTGTCCCAGCCGACGAGATAGCGTCCACGATGGCGTTCGATGTCCTGCTCGGGCGCTTGCAGCGGATTGTGGGGTGCATTATAGGCAAGATAGATAAAAAAAGGTTTGGCCTCGTCCTGTTTGCGCGTGGTCTCGATGAACTCGACCGCAAAGTCGGTGAAGCCGTCGGTTGTGTAGAATTCCGGATCATCGGGCTGCCATTTTTCGCCGTCCAGGTGGAACGAAGCATTGAACGGTGGGTAAAAGCTCGAAGCTCCGCTTAAATGCCCGAAATACCGGACGAACCCGCGATCCACCGGATTTCCGTCCAGGTGCCCCATGTCATCGAGCAGGATCAGGATGACATTCGGACGCGGCGCGTCGGCGGAAATGGCTGCGCTTGGGACAGCAGGGACCGACAAGGCAACTGCGGTTGCGACGGCAACGATGGAGCAGTATTTTTTCACGATCATTCCTTAGTCAAAGAAGCGCGCCCGTCCGTCTGCCACATCTCGTCGGTCTCGTTCAGCTTGAACCGGGTGCTGACAACCGAGTGCTTTTCCGGACCAGCTTGGTACTTGATATCGTTGGTTGCAACAAGTGCAAAGTCGCCCGCCGTGTCGCGGAAGACAACCACCAAACGCCCGTCAGACGCGTACACCATGCTCGGCCATCTCCAGATCCCCCGTCGCCAATTCCAGGACGTGAATCTCCGGATGCACGGCGTCCAGTTGCTCGCGCGTCAACTGCGCCAATTCCGCCACAGGTCGGCGCCGATACGTGTGCCAACGGAAATAGACGTACAAACGGTACGCAAACGACAATTCGTCCAACTGGTACGGTTCAATCAACATGATTCCCCAGGATACCACACACGCCCTGCCACAACAGCCCGTGGCTAGGAAACCTGAGAACTCTCACCCGGCAAGCGGGGAGGATCGGGTGCAAAGTGCAAAGTTGGAATGGTGGAATGGTGGAATGTTGGAATGTTGGAATGTTGGAATGTTGGAATGTTGGAATGGTGGAATGGTGGAATG
>SKVE01000936.1 GCA_007129635.1 Planctomycetaceae bacterium | reverse complement strand
GGAGCCATCGGACTGTTGTATCGCACCGATCACGCAGACGGGGAACGATTGGTCGCTGATCCGCGAACCGGAGCGACCGGTTATACCGGCAGCCGCACGGCAGGCATGAAGCTGAAAGCGGCCGCCGATGCTGCTGGCAAGCCGATCTACCTGGAATTGTCCAGCGTCAATCCGGTGGTCATCCTGCCGGGCGCGATCCGCCAGCGAGCCGATTCGCTGGCCGACGAGTTTACGACAAGCTGCCTGATGGGTGCCGGCCAATTCTGTACCAACCCCGGGCTGGTGGCGATGTTGGCGGACGAAGCGACCGAGGCGTTCATTGGATCGTTGTGTGATCGATTCGCAGCCGCCCCGGTCGGCACGTTGCTTTCCCGAACCGTCCAGACCGGGCTGCGCGGCAGCATCGAGACACTGACCCGGGCCGGCGCCCAAGTGCTGGTCGGCGGCACCACAGGCGGCGGCAACGGATACAGCTTTGGCAATACGTTGCTTCGCGTCGACGGCCAGCAGTTCCTGGACGCCGCCCAGGCGATGCAGACCGAGGCGTTCGGCAACGCGTCGCTGTTGGTCGTCGCCAGGGATCTGGACCAGTTATGCCAAGTGCTGAATTGTATGGAAGGCAACTTGACCGGCTGCATCTACTCGGATACGACCGGCAGCGACGATGCGATGTACCCGCGAGTCGCCGATGCGCTTCGGCCGCGAGTCGGACGGTTGCTGAACGACAAGATGCCGACCGGTGTCGCGGTCAGCCCGGCGATGAACCACGGCGGCCCCTACCCGGCGACCGGGCATCCGGGCTTTACTGCGGTCGGTATCCCGGCTTCGCTAAGGCGTTTCGCCATGCTGGCCAGCTATGACAACGTCCGCCCCGACCGCCTGCCTGCCTGCTTGCAGGACCGGAACCCCAACGGTTCGATGTGGCGTTGCATCGATGGCCGTTGGACTCAACAAGACGTCAGCTAACGATTGGCGGTGGCGGCTTATTGTCAATTCATCGCGTGGGGTAGCAAACGCCTACTCACGAATGCCGATGAATACGGATTGCCCCCATGACGAGCCGATCGCGTGTTACTCCAACCCTTCCACAATCGCAGCGGCTTTCGAGGCGGTTAGGACTCGGAGTTCACCGGCCGCGTCTTTCACGTCGTACACCTGCCGAGTGAACGCGTAGACGGCGTCCAGGGCCGCTGCGTCGAGCGGACGGCCGTCACCGGCCACGCCGCCACCAATGACCAGGCGGCGCGGGGCGATCAGCGCGGCCAGGTGCGTCACGTCGCCGGCGTCGCGCAGGATGCCCGGTACGATCGTCCCCAGCCGCTGCCCTTCATAGGGCGAGTCGGTAACATAGCTGGCCAGCGTGTCCGACGTGGCCACGCGGCTGATGCGTGGCTCGAGCGCCGTCGTGCCGATGGCCACGAGTCCCGCTGGCCCGATGCCGGCGAGCAGGACCTCTTCCGGCAGTCGCCCGTCGTGTTCCACAAGGGCGTCGAGCAGGCGTCGGACGTCGATTACCCACTGGCCCAACAGCGGACGGCCGATCCACAGCGACCATTCGGCCGTATTGTGGTCGATCGCGCGGCCGATCCTGTCGCGTGGGTAGGCCAGCTTGCCCGTCGCCCGCAGGTCCAGCGTGATGACGCTCCACCCGCGGTGTTCGAGCGTCGTCGCCAATTCGCTTTCGTCCGCCTTCTCCGCACCGTCCAGATCGAGCACAATGGCCAGCCGCGTGGTGGTTGCCGCGTGGTGCCGCTGGCGTGCGGCCAGTGTCAGGCCGGGCTCTGGCGCGAAGGTGATCGTCCGTCCTTCGCCGTCGGAGGTAACTACCACCTGTGTGCTGGGCGCCGGCCGCGGCGGCTGGCCGCCGAAAAGGCACCGGGCCAAGCCTTGCAAGGCCGCGTCGCGCCGGGGTTGCCACGCTTCTCGGCTGGAAGGCGGCCGCCATTGCTCGACAAGGCCGCGCGCCTGGACCGCCGCAAAGCGAGGGATCGTCATGAAGTCGTCGGGCCGAGTGTCGCCCGGGAAGCAGCGCAGTGCCTCCGGTTCCTCGGTCTGGAGGTCCGGTTCGGCAATGGGCGAGCCGTCGCCGGAGTCCTTCAGGAAGCGAGTCATCCAACCGTACATCGACTCGCGCATCTCACGGTTGTAGTCGTGAGATGCTTCGAAGACGGCATGGTCCAGGCTCGATTCCAACCCGTACAGGTCGAAAACCGGCCGGGTCAAAGCAAGCGATTTGCGCGACTCTTCCACAGAGAACTGGACGGCGTCGCGGGTGGCGTTGATGACCCGCAGCGCGCGCGGCGCAGTCATCGCCAGCACTCCCCATTCCTCGGTGAACCGCAGCGCCTCGGGCACAACCTCGCACATGCAGCAGGCCGCGCCTAGATACGCCTGGTAGTTGCCCACCGAGCAGACCGGTACCACCGCCAAGAAGCGTTCGTCCCAGGCGCCGGCGTACATCGTTTGGTTGCCTCCGCCGCTGCACCCGGTGATGCCGATCCGGCGGCCGTCCACCTCGGGCCGCGTGAGCAGATAATCGACGGCCCGCATGTTTTCGTACACTTGCAAACCGCACAGCGACAGCCCGGCGGGAAACAGCGTTGCGGCGACCATCTCGCCGTGGTACTCGCCCAGCGCCTTGGTCAGGCCGCGTTCGCCCGCCCCGAACGCATCAACCGACAGCACGAAGAAGCCCAGTTTCGCCAACCCGATGCAGCGGGCCTGGACCACCGGATCTTGCTTCGCGCCCGGCCAATGGCCGTGAACACAAAGCACGGCCGGAACCTTCTCCTGACGATCCGGCACGTAAGCGTTGGCCGTCATCCAGACGTCCGGAAGCGTCTGGAATACGATCTTCTCCACGCGATAGCCGTCGCGCGCGAGCGTCCCCATCGTTTTCGGTCGCAGCGGGCAGGGCTCGGCGGGAAACTCGCCCCACGCCTCTTGGAGTCGTTGCTTCAGGGCCGTCCGATGCCGTTCCCACTCGGTCAAGGTGGCCGGCGGTTTGTCAGCTCCCCGCATTTCGGCCGCTTCCCGACGGACGAACTCCAGGAAGGCGTGCTGCGGGTCCGGCTCCTGAGCCCAGGTGACGACCGTTGCCAGAAAGACGGCCAGCAGCGAAATAGTGGCAATCAACATCGGCGGGTGAGCGATAGGCGATTTGAGTTTCATGGAATCGAAAGGTAGACCGGAGGAAATGGGAAGTCAAGGTGGCGCCCGCACGAATGAGTTCAACGGGGTCGGGCCCTGACGTCCCGTCAACGCCCGGCTTTCCCCGACTCGGCCTCGACTACCTCGCGCGGCAGTAACAGCTCCTTTTCGTTTCGCGCCAGGTAGGGCGGCACGGTCATCAGCATGAGGCGGGCCCGGGAGCGTTCCACGCGCCATAGCTTCCCGTCCTGACCCTCGGGTACGGGCGCGCTGAAGTAGCCGGGGACTTCGACCTCGGTGAAGGCCAGCACCTCCTCGCCGGCCCCGTCGAGCAATCGACCGGAGGCGTGGTTGAGGTAACCGGCCACTTCGCGCGTGCCTCGGGGTACATAGAAGTAAAGGGTCCAGGCACCATGGACCGGCGGCCCGCCCGACTCGGGCGAGCAGGGCAACGTCATCGGCTGGCCGTCCTGCCAAACAATGCGGCTGGCATCGCCGCCGTCGCGCAGTTCGAGCTGGTGCAGCCCAGCGTGGGGTGTGCGCAACGAGACGGTCCGCTCCTGGCCGTCCGGCGGTTCGCTCTCGTCGTGGGCCACCGGCTCGAGGGTCAGTTCCTGCGGCGAGTGGAGGTTGAGCTTCACGTGGCCCCGATCCCGGTAGTGGGCGATCAGGCCGCCGGTAACCTGCAACTCGATCTCCCCAGGCTCGTCCAGCCAAGTAACCAGATCGAACCCGCCCTGACGACCGTATCGCTGATAGAGATCTCCCAGACTGCCCATGGGCACCTCCGGCAGGTTCAACGGCGTGGCTGGAACCAGATCCCGGCTGAACGCCACGGGCGTGAACTCGACCGACCGATTCGCCTCGATGCCTGCCTCCAGCATGGCGACGACCTCCACCGGCTCGTACGGTTTCTCCTGTAGCCAGTCGTCGGGGATGGTCTCCAGCTTCACACCGTGAGCATGGCGCCAGGGCCACATCGCCCGGAAATGGACCATGCCGTCGTCTCGGATCCGATGACAGTGGCGCAGCGCGCCAAGCGGATCGCCTTGCAGTTTCCATTCGACATAGCGAGTGTAGAGGATCAGGTCGTCGATGCGGCCAAGGATGCCGTCATCGGCGGCTGCCAGGCGGCGTCCCTCGGCCAGGCTCCGATACATGCGACCCACCAGGTTCTCGCTCAGCAGGGGCCGGTTGTCGCCATCGATCAGCCGGTAGAACTCCGCGAGCGGCTCCCGGGCCGGGCCGAAGGCGCGGCACAGGAAATCGTCGATGATGTCGTCGACTCGGCCCGCTGCGTCAAGATCCCACAAGATGCGGGCGGCCACGTAGTAGCCCAGCCCGTTCGGGCCCCAGTTGTCGCTCGATTCGGCGTCGTGGAAGCGCACGTTCATGCCGTGAAATTCGGGAATGGTCTCGGCCATGTACCAGGGGCGCGACGCCCGTGCCTGCCCCGGCATGTCCCAGTCCCAGGGCATGACGCTGAAGTAGTCGTATACTCCCATCACGGCGCCTCGGGCCTGCCAGCCGCGGATCACCTGTTCCAGCGTATAGCCGCCGCGCAGGAAACCGGCGGTGGCCGACACGATCACCTTCGGATGGACTTCGATAGTTGGCGGCGGGCAGTGGAAACCGTAGGCATAGATACCGACGTACCGGTCGCCCAGGTCCAGAGTATTGATCGCCTCGGCCACCTCGTTAGCCAACGTCAGCACCCGATCGCTGATGCTGCCCATGGCCGCGCAGGACCGGCATTCGCACCAATTTCCGCCGTCGGAAGGGTCCATGGAAATGCTGTCGCGGTCGGGGCTGGCCTGCATTTCCCGAACCGCGTGGGCAACGACCAGTTTTCTCAGGCCGGGATTGGAAATGCAGAACTTGATGTCGCCCCCGGTCGTTCGCCGCTGGCCGTCGATCAGCGCGTAAAACTCCGGACGGGCCTCGAACGCCTGGCGGTTGGCGGCAATGATGGCTTCATAGGAGTGGGAACTGTGGAGCCGAAAGCCCTGCACCACTCGGTTCCGCGCCGACCACTGTCGGTGGCCCTCCACTCGGGACGGCAGCGGGCCGTGGCCATACCAGATGCGCCGGGCGTGGTAGGCCGGTACTTCCAGGCAATCGACGGCCAAACGCAGATCGGGCAAGGCGGGGACCACTTCCCACTTTTCGCCGGGAAAAAACTGCCGGTATCCCAGCCGGTAGAGGAAGTCCCAAACGGCGTGCTCGACGGCCAGTTCCGTCGCTCCCAGCAGCCAGGCGCCCTGGGGGTGGGTGCGTAGCAGATACTGCTCGCGCCGCAACGGATCGGCCGGGTCGAAGGCGACGCCCGTGGCCAGGGCAGGAAAGTCGGTCAATACGCCGACCGCCAGCCCGGTGGCACCGTCCCCTTCCTTGACGGCGAACTCGGTTCCGCCGATCCGCCCCAAATAGCGGGCTAGTTCCTCGGC
>SKVE01000376.1 GCA_007129635.1 Planctomycetaceae bacterium | reverse complement strand
CGAGCCTGCGATGGACCTGGACGATTTATTTGGCCCCCCGGCTGATGAAGAAGCTCCGGCCGACGACGATCCCTTTGGATCGGTGCCGCCTGCCGAACTGCCGATGCGAAACTGGGTGGACAACACGGGGCATTTCGAGGTCGAAGCGCGATTGGTCGTCATCATGGACGAAAGTGTGCGTCTGCTGAAGGACAACGGGCGAACGACGACCGTCCCGATGCACCGGTTAAGCCAACAGGACCAGCAGTATGTTCAGCAGATGATCGCTCAAGTCGGCTACGGCGAACTCGGCCAGTTCGCAGCACGCTGACCCCGATGCAAACCGCATCCTGATCAACTTCAAGGGCGATTCGCCTCGGCGTTTCGCCCTTTTTTTCGTTCCTTCCAGTACAAGTCCTTCGCAAGAAGGGTTGCATAGACTATCTTAAGGACAAAGTCTATATTCATGCGTAGGTAGCCAGTTCGTTCCAAGTGACTGGCGATGGGCGCGGATCACGTACAGTCGAGGAATCCATTGTGGCACTACTTATATTGCGATGTGTTTTTTTCATGGTCGCTGCCGGGCTCGGTACCTTTTTCGCCACCGGCAAGCAGTTTATGTCCCAGTACCCTTGGGTCGATTTCGTCACCGTGCTGGTGATCGCCGCGATTGTGCTGACCATCGACATCGTCGTCCCGCGGAAGCGTCTGGATCTGATTTCGGCGGTCTACTTCGGTGTCCTGGTCGGATTGTTCTTGACTTACGCCATCAGCGTGGCCCTGACTCCCATGCTGCATGACAGTCCCTACCGCGAGAAGATCCATTTGGTGCTGGGAATGATCGTCTGTTATTCCTGCATCAGTCTGTTGATGCAGACGAAGGACGATTTCCGCTTTGTCATCCCCTATGTCGAGTTCTCCAAGGAGGTGAAGGGCCTGAAACCGTACATTTTGGACACCAGCGTAGTGATCGATGGCAGGATTGCCGATCTGGTGGAAACCAGCATTCTGGACAATCCGTTGATCATGCCTCGATTCGTCTTAGTGGAATTGCAGGCCATCGCCGATAGCGGTGATAAAATGCGTCGGTCACGAGGAAGACGTGGCTTGGATATGCTGCAACGTTTGAGAACCAGCCAGAATGTCGAGCTGAAGATGTACGATCGAGACCACCCCGACATGGCGGATCAACCGGTAGATATGAAGCTGGTTCTGCTGGCCAAAGCGCTCGAGGGCAAGGTGGTCACGGGCGATTACAATCTGAACAAAGTCGCTCGGCTGCATAACGTGCCAGTCGTTAATCTGAACGATGTGGCCAATTCGCTGAAGCCGGTGTTTCTGCCGGGCGAAAAGGTGGAAGTTAAAGTCGTCCGGCCCGGCGAGGAACCTGGGCAAGGTGTGGGGTACCTGGATGATGGTACGATGATCGTCATCGAAGCTGGGCGCGACCATGTGGGCCAGATGGTCCAACTGACTGTGACCAGCGTTCTACAGACGAGCGCCGGTCGCATGATCTTCGGTCGGTTCGAGCAGCGGGCAAGGACCGGTTGAAACACCGGCCGTGTTTTGCCAAAGATACCGCGTTGAACCTTCGCGCGACGATGTTCTCCGTTTACAATGCTCCGCTTGTGGTATCCTTCTAGATTCGATCTCTCCAACTTACTCACACGGGAAATCCAACCTTGTTGCGAACTCATACTTGCGGCGAGTTACGTTTCGAACAAATCGACTCGGAAGCCACTCTTTGTGGCTGGGTCGACAGTGCCCGAGATCATGGAGGGGCTGTTTTCCTGGATCTGCGCGATCGATACGGCAAGACGCAGGTGGTCGCCAGTCCGGAAAGTGGTCGCGAGTTGGTCGATCAGGCCAGTCGATTGCGAGCCGAGGATGTTGTGAGGGTGACGGGGCAGGTTGCTGCTCGTCCCGCGGGGACGGTGAATCCGAAACTGGCAACCGGCGAAATCGAGGTGCGGATATCGAGCTTAGAGGTCCTGAACAAGAGCAAAACACCACCTTTTTCACCGGGAACCACAGATGTACCCGGCGAAGACCTAAGGTTGCGTCACCGCTATCTGGATCTTCGCCGTCCTCAGTTGCAGCAGACGATGATCTTGCGCGGCCAGATCATCAAGACGATGCGCGACTATTTTGCCGAACACCAGTTTATCGATGTCGAGACACCTGTCTTGGGGCGCAGCACCCCCGAGGGGGCTCGGGATTATCTCGTACCCAGCCGCGTTTCTCCCGGGCGGTTCTACGCGTTACCACAGTCTCCGCAGTTATATAAGCAGATTCTGATGGTCGCCGGCTTTGACCGCTATGTCCAAATCGCTCGGTGTTTCCGAGATGAGGACTTGAGGGCGGATCGGCAGCCGGAGTTCACTCAGTTGGATCTGGAGATGTCGTTTGTGGATGCGGACGACGTGATGGGCATGATCGACGGTTTGATGGCGCGTCTGGCTCGTGATCTGCTCGGACAGGAACTCACCCTGCCGTTGCCGCGGATGACGTACGATGAAGCGATGGAACGTTTCGGACACGATGCGCCCGATTTGCGGTTCGGGATGGAATTGGTTGATTGTTCCGAACTGGCCGCACAATGTGAATTCCGCGTGTTTCGCGAGGCCGTTGACTCGGGTGGTCGTGTTCGCGGGCTGAACGCCAAATCTGCGGCTGCGGAGTTTTCCAGGAAGCGAATCGATGAATTGACGGACTTTGTCAAACAAGATTTCGGCGCGAAAGGTCTAGCATGGTTCCGCGTGGAAGCCGACGGCAAGCTGTGGTCGCCGATCGCCAAGAATTTCGACGATTCCTGGCTGGCGAAACTTGCCGAACGCATGCAGGCCCAGGCTGGTGATCTGCTGCTGTTCGTGGCGGACGCTTGGCCGATCACATGCAAGGCGCTGAACGGCCTTCGCAAACGACTGGGCCATGAATTGAAGGTGTACTCGCCGGGCACCATGCATTTTTCGTGGGTGGTCCAGTTTCCGATGTTCGACTGGGATGCCGACCAGCAACGATGGGCTGCCATGCATCACCCGTTCACGGCTCCTTGCACAGCGGACTTGGATTTGTTGGGAACCGATCCCGCACGAGCTCGTGCCCAGGCTTACGATCTGGTGATCAACGGATCGGAAGCCGGCGGCGGCACGATCCGAATCCACGACAGCCAGCAACAGCAACGCGTCTTTGATCTGCTGGGAATCGATGCCGAAACGGCTCGCGATCGCTTCGGCTTCCTCTTGGAGGCTCTTCAGTACGGTGCGCCACCACACGGAGGGATCGCGTTGGGGATCGACCGGATCGTCATGCTGTTCGCGGGATTGGACAGCATCCGTGATTGCATCGCGTTCCCGAAGACTCAACGGGCGACCGACCTGATGACCGAGGCGCCCGGCGAAGTGGATCGACGACAGTTGGAAGAGCTAGGATTGCGAGCCCTGCCCATCACAGACAAACGTTGATAGGTACGGGCGAGTAAACGAAGCGCCTTAATCCCAATCATCTTCGTCTTCGTCTTCGTCGTCATCATCCCAGTCGTCATCGTCATCCCAATCGTCGTCGTCGTCCTCGTCGTCGACTTCCTCCCATTGGTTTTCATCGTCGAAGTCGTCTTCGTCGTCGTCCTCCTCCACCACCTTCTCCAGTTCCTCGACGCCTACAATTTCTTCTTCGATTTCCTCATCCAAATCCTCATCTTCGTCGTCGTCATCGATATCATCGTCCTCCTCGTAGAACTCGTCATAATCATCGTCCTCCTCGTCAAAAGCGGTCACCGGAGGCACGATAGGCTCGTCTTCCAAAGTGGCGACGAGCATTTCTTCCCGATCCAAGGCAAAACTAGTCCCCATTGGCATCTCACTTTCCTCCTCTATTTGAGTGGTTTTCATTTCTCCGGCCTTGGACGAACGAGGACAACTCGTTCCGCTCTCGTGCCGTGAGTCAACGACTTCGTTCCCATCGGTCCTCATGAACTCGACGCGAGGCAGACTTTCGACATTATCCAGTCCAAACATTAGCAGAAACTGTTTTGTCGTGGTGTAAAGGTAGGGTCGCCCCAATTCTTCGCTTCGACCACCGATGCGAACCAGGTCGCGTTCCATCAATTGTCGAAGGATCTCGCCGCACGCTACTCCCCGAATGGCCTCGATTTCAGCCCGCAAAACGGGCTGACGGTACGCGACCACCGCCAACGTTTCCAACGCTGGGGCCGATAGCCGCGTTTCGTGTGGCACATGCTGCAGGCGTCGAACCCAGGTGGCGAACTGGCAGCGAGTCAACAATTGGTACCCGCCCGCCACCCGTTCGGCACGGAAACTTCGCCCCTTGGCATCGTACATTTCGTTCAAACGTCGAATCAAGGTGCGAGCTTCCGTAGCATCGGCTAGATTAGCATATTGACTTAACTTGCGTGTCGTCAACGGTTCTTTGGACAAAAACAAAACCGCCTCTAAACGCTGCAGACGATGGTCGCTGCCGGCACTGGCCAAAGAGACCGCAATTTTGGCTTTCGCCGTTGCCCCGACCAACCGTTGATGTTGGTTTCGACGGACGACATGAGCCTGACGCTCGGTCGCAAATCGCAAGGGCCTGCCGCGTGGTCCGCGACCACGGCCTGTCGATGCGAAGATTGTCGGGGGGCCTGGGTCGATCATGGCAGAACCGCTGACTTTTTCCTGAAACTGCTAGGGCGCTCGTAGGCTACGATAACACAATCGGAATCGGTCGAAAACGCCCGATCTTAGCGTCTGGCTGGCCAAGCGGGAAGTCGACATGCGGCTTGTAAAATGCATGGGGGCCGGCAACAATCCAGGAAGATCTTTCTTCGCAGACCGTTTTTCGTGCCAAAGATGCTGCCATGAGCAACGTCAACAACGCTTCGACTGACCGATTCGCAGCTCGCAAGTCGCCTCGCCGTGGCTGGCGTTGGGGAATCCTTCTGCTCGGCGCTGCCGGGCTGAGTGTCATCGCGTACGTCTCGATACAGATCTTCGGTCCCGTCTACGGCGAGGAGTTCTCGCCCAATAGCTTCCAACGACGCACGTTCTTCTATTACGAGCTTCCTCTGCTGCAAATTCAACTCACGCCCATCTATCGAAACGAATCGACGAATCCCTTAGAACGATTGTTGGTCCGTGAAGGCTTGGTCGGCTCGGATGATTCGTCCGACCTGCGGTGGGATTTGGTCTGGGCCCAGCAGGGGGCTCGGTCAATGGATTTTGGCGATGCAAACATTCTGTGCGATTATCTCGATGCTCGCGACGGGAACAATCGCCTGCTCTGGCAGCAGTGGACCGAGGAGAATCTCGAGTTGGCCAAGGTTCTTTGGGCAACCGTCGATCGTTTAGCAGAAGACCAACTGTATCTCTTGGTGCCCGACGTATTCGCGTTGGCCGATCGATCGACCGATTCCCCAGAATTGGAGCAAACGATCGCGGAAACATTGGGCGATCGTTACGAACTGCTGGCGCGAACGCAGATCGAACTGGGAAATCCTCAGGCGGCCGTCCGCTTGGCAAAGCAGGGACGCTTCTACGCCCCAGACCGCCTCTCGCTGCAGGAATTGGCTGACACCAGCCAGGATTAGTCGACGACAGGCAGACGAAACAGATGTCGCGCATTTTCGCTGG
>SKVE01000098.1 GCA_007129635.1 Planctomycetaceae bacterium | reverse complement strand
TTTCGTGGTTATCTCCGCGCGTTCCGGTTTTGTGTGTTTTGTGCTTTTTGTGGCCATTCGGATGAGTCGGAAGTCGGAGGTCGGAGGTCGGAGGTCGGAAGTCGGAAGTCGGAAGTCGGAGAGCGGGTTTCTCGCCCGGCAAGCGCCATCGTTCCGAAATTCGGTTGGATTGATGGTATGTCTTTTTGGCAAAGGGAGTTAGCGACCGTGGATACTGGTTTTACATGACCGGACAGAAAGCCAATATGACGCGATTGTGATTGGTGGCTGCAAAGCCGGGAAGTCTGGGGCATTTAGGCCCCCTTTTTCTTTTTGAGAAATGTCTTGGTATGTAAATGTAATTGCGGCATAATAGGGAATTATATTACATGAAAGGACAGTCATGGATCTTACTACCACGGAAGCCCAAGTCGTGCAGAATTTGAAGGCAGAGCGAGTCGCCAAATGGACGACCCTTGCCCAACAAGTCGGTTGCTCCACAAAGTCGGTGCAGCGGGCTGTCGCTAAGGTCGGTTACTTTGGCAGCATCA
Source organism: Planctomycetaceae bacterium (assembly GCA_007129635.1). GTDB lineage: Bacteria > Planctomycetota > Planctomycetia > Pirellulales > Pirellulaceae > SKKK01. The sequence goes on along the minus strand of SKVE01000098.1, from coordinate 5,080 downwards.
ATCACAATGGCGCTTTCGTGACCGCCAAAGATACCCCCAGGTTTGATCAACACGGATTATGGAAGTATCAGGCCGTCTGCTTTTCCCAACACGGCAATCTGCCGCAAACGCTGCACCGACTGGTCGAGCAATCCCCCGCCGGCTATACCGTGGAGGAACTGCAGCAGCTTGTCGGCACCCGCGTGCATAATCACGTCAGCCGATTGATCCGTGAAGGAAAACTGACGCGTTCCTTTCAGGGTCGAAGGGTCGTGTATCTGGCAACGCAGAGGCAACAGCGAGAGGATCAGCAGCAAACCCGCCGGCGAGCAGAGCCGCGACCGGTACCGACGAGGCCTCAGACAGACGTACCTCCCGGACTAGACGCCGTGACCGTCATTCACGTCTTGCGGCGACTGTTGGAGACGCCCGAAGCCAGCGTGGCCTCCGTGGCTCGCGCATTGCAAGCTCGCAAAGTCCTGGTCCGCGCTGACCAGATTCGACTGATTCTGGACTTCTACGGGCTAAAAAAAACGACACCCTGAAGCTCGCGGAACGGTTTCGCCAACTTCACAAGAGCTTTCAGCAGGACCTCCAGGCGGTTGGCTTTCCGGAGGGGCTGACCCATCGCTTTGAGACGGCAGCGGACGGCCACGTTCAAAAGACCACGCGCCGCCAAATCGTGCCCCTCGAACTCAATCGCTTCCAGGCGGTCGAAGTCCATCGTCAACAGGCCACCGCCGATTCATCGGCTTCCGTTCCGCTGGCGCAGTTGGTTCCCAAAGGTGGGACCTACGGCTACGACCTCATGGCTCATGTCGGCTGTGAAACGTTCTTGCAGGGGCGGCAGTTGCAAAGCATAGCTCACGAGTTTCCCCAGATTCCCTTCAGCAGTCTCTACGACGCGCAACGCAAATTCCTGTTTTACTTCGGCCATTTACACCGGCAGTCGGCTCCCGTACTGAGCGAATGGTTCCTGCGGCATGGCGGCAGCACTTGGCTGATCGACGCCACCCTCGAAGCGGGTACACCGATGTATTTCGGCATTTACGAAGCTCAAGACAATCTGCTCTTAGATGCCTACCGCATCCCCAGCGAAAACGCCGATGCAATCAGCGCCTGCCTGACGCAAACCGCTGATCGGTTTGGTAGGCCACGGCGGACACTGCACGATCTCAGTGATGCCATGTCCGCGGCCTGCGAACGGGCTTTAACAGGCGTGGCTCACAGCGTGTGTCAATTCCATTTTCTGCGTGATATCGGTGAAGATTTGTATGCAGTTCCTCAAGCCCGTTTGCGCGATCGGTTGCGACAACTGAAACTGCAAACGCGGCTGAAAGATCAACGCAACGCCCTGACCGATTGGCTACGTGAGCATCTGGAACACCCGCGTCTGTTGGCCGAAGTGCTGCTGGGCAAGCGGGCCGAGATGTCGGCGGCGACCGCTGGCCGGGAGGTCGTGATCGCTTATCATCAATGGTTGTTGGACTATTCCCATGACGGCCGTCGGCAGGGTTTTCCCTTTGATCCCTATTTACTGTACTTTCATCGCCGAGTGGTCCGGGGATCGGCCAGCGTGGAACAGTTGCTCCGCGACGCTCGAGTCCGAGATCGAGCCCCGCAGGTGCTGAAGAATTTCGCGAGCATGTTGCGTCAGTATCTTTCCGACCCGGAAGTGATTACGGCGGCCGACCAATACGAAGCGGCGTTTGCGTTGTTCCATCGTCTGCGGACCACGCTACGGATGGCGGCACAAGGCGACGCCCCCCTCCGCGATCGCTATTTGCTGGACGAGTCGGAGGCGGCGGGAGTGCAACAGTCATTGGAAGCGTTTCGCCTGGAATGTCGCCAGCGAATGGAAGAGGAAACGCAAGAGGCGTCGCGTGAGGGTTATCGGATCGTCTGCCAACCTGTTCCAGTCTGGGAACCAGGTGCATAGAATAGACGACATGGAGCGGGGGGTTGCGCTTTGGTCCGAGCTGTTTTTCGCCCGGGATGCGGTTGGATCGCGAAGACCTCCTGCTGCGTCACGACGTCCACCTACCGGGTCTATCCACAGGAGCACCAAACGCATGTTCGATTCTTTCTCCCGCCGTCGCTTTTTGGGTGCGGCGACTGCCGCGATGGCTGCCGGACCTTGGGCGGCGATGACGGGGCGGTCGCCAGCCGCTGCATCGACGTCGAAGCCGCTCCGGTTTCTGCACTTGACCGACATGCACGTCCAGTCGGAACGGGATGCGGATGCCGGGTTCATCCGCTGTCTGCAGGCGGCCAATGAGGCCGAAGCCGAATTCGTGCTGACGGGCGGCGATCTGGTGATGGATGTCTTCGACCAGGATTACGCACGGGCTCGGCTGCTGTTCGATCTGTACCAGCGGATTGTCCGCGACCATACGGATTTGACCATGCATCCCTGCCTGGGCAACCACGATGTGTTCGCGTGGTCGAACCGGCGCGGCGTCAGCCCTGACCATCCGAAGTACGGCAAGCGGATGTTCTGCGAACGGTTCGACCTGGAGCGGACCTATTACCGGTTCGATCAGGGCGGTTGGCGGTTCTATGTCCTGGACGATGTCCAGCCGACGGACGATAACCGGTACCAGGCCTATCTGGACGAAGCGCAACGCGACTGGTTGGAGCAGGATCTGGCGGAAAAACCCGCCGAGATGCCTGCGGTGGTGGTCTGCCACATCCCGATCCTGAGCGTCACGGTGTTGGATACGGGCGGGATGTGGAACGAAGCGCAACAGATGTACCAGATCCCGCTGCGGCAGATGAGCCGCGATGCACTGGACCTGGCTCAATTGTTCGCTCGACACAATGTGCGTCTGGCCTTATCCGGGCACACGCATCGCAGGGATCGAGTCGAGTACCGGGGCGTAACGTTCATCTGTGCGGGCGCCGTCTCCGGCAACTGGTGGCGTGAACAGGCCTATCGCGGCTTCCCGGCAGGATTCAGCATCATCGATCTGCATCCGGACGGACGGTTCGACTTCCGCTTCCAGGAACTCCCGTGGGTTTGATCCCGGGAGCCCCGGTTGCGAAACGATCGGTCGCCGGTCATTCGGGGATCGGATCCCCGCGACGGACGGTGGTACCTTCCCAGACGGCTTCGTCGGTCGCCGGGTCGTACGTCAGCACCCGGTCCGCGCTGCCGGGCGCCGGCGGCCGATCGATTCGAGGCAGCCAGCGGCGATGTTCGGCCAGCACGGCTGCGTACTGAGGATCATTGGCCAGATTCGTCCACTCGTGGGGATCCTGCTGGATATCGTACAGCTCCTCCGTGCCGTCTGCGTATTGAATAAAACGCCAACGCACGCTACGAATCCCGTGATTGCCCTGGTTGTGGCTGGTGATCGCGGGTCGAGCGCGGTGAGTTGTGGGATCCTTGATCTGCGGCATCAGGCTCAGCCCCTCCAGATCGTCACGGGGGTCCAGCCCGCACAATTCGATCAACGTCGGGTAGATATCCAGCAGTTCGGCCGGTTGCATGGTCTGCTGGCCAGCCGGTACACCCGGCCCGGCGAAGATCAAGGGCACGCGTGTGCTGCGTTCCCACAGCGTGTTCTTCCCCGTGATCGCCTTTTCGCCCAGGTGATAGCCGTGATCCGACCAGAGCACGATGACGGTGTTCTCCGCCAGTCCGGCGGCATCCAGCGCATCGACGATCCGACCGACCTGGGCATCGATGAAACTGGTACAAGCCAGGTACGAGCGGACCAGGTTTCGCCACTGGTCGTTCTCACGTACCCAGCGCAGCCGCGGTTCCGGCAGTTCCCAATGGATGTACCAGGAGAAATCGGGCGTGTTTTCCCGATCATCCTCGCGGATCGGCGGCAGCACGCTATCATCGTCGGGGTACAAGTGGAACCATTGCTGGGTGGCATAGCACGGGACGTGCGGCAAGAAGAAGCCGGCGGCCAAAAAGAAGGGCTGGTCCTCGGGCATGTTCTGCAGTTGCTCGATCGCCCAACTGGCAACGATATAATCCTGCTTCTCCTCGTCCTCGTGCGGAAAAACGCCCCAGTCCATCAAGGGGTGGTTTCCCATCGGTGTTGGAGGGATCAGCTTTTCTGGCGGTCGGACACCGATCCCGCCGGGCGGACCCCAGACATCGAACTCGATCGCCCGCAACTTCGGGCCGCCGACGCCCCCGTGGTAAATTTTCCCCGCCGTCAACGTCTTGTATCCATGGTTCTTGAAGTGCTGCGGCAAGGTGACTCGATCCGCCCATTGGTCCACGTTCCGAAACCAGGGCGCCAGTCCGTAGATACCGGTGGTCGTGGGTCGCAAGCCCAGCATCAGACTGGTCCGCGACGGATTGCACAACGGCGACTGGATATGAGCGTTCTGGAACAGGGTACCGCGTTCGGCCAATCGGTCGATGTGCGGGGTCTTCACCATCGGGTGGCCGCCCAGGCATCCGATCCAGTCGTTTTGGTCGTCGATGGCGATGAACAGGACGTTGGGACGTGGCGGCGACGATGGGTCGTCCAGCGATTTCGCAGATGCGGGCAGCAGCAACGCGGCTGCCACGGTCGCGATCAACAGACGGGTCTTCATGGCTTGGTCCGTAGGGAAAGGGGGTCGGATAACCGGTGCGTCCTGGGGAAGTGCCCAGGCCGCAAACTCCACTGCCTTCCACCATAACCCAGCCGCACCGAACTGGCAAGTCAACCAAGTGGTGAGGTCGATGAGGGCGGGGACTTCGTTCGGGTAGCCAGGACCGTTATACTGGAAGCGTTCGGTGCTCGATCTGATCGAAGCAAACAGCACTCGCGAGGGCGTCCACTGAACAAATCAGGATTGCATCCTATCATCAGGGCTGTTATCGAGGGACCAGGCGGCACGTTCTGTGCCTGAAAGAGGAGGTTAGCGGATGCCTGTCGAAATGCAGTTGTCGCGAATCATTATCAGCGAAATCCACGACCAACAGATTATTTATTTGAGCGAGGTGGATGGCGACCGGCAGTTCCCGATCGTCATTGGCATCTTCGAAGCGACCAGCATCGAGCGAAGGATCAAGGGGATCCAGACGCCTCGACCGTTGACGCACGATCTGGTGGTCCAGGTGATCGAGCAGATGGATGGGGAACCGGAC
>SKVE01000490.1 GCA_007129635.1 Planctomycetaceae bacterium | reverse complement strand
CGAGAGATCTACGCTCACGTTATTTTCCTCCATTGCTACCTGCGATGTCACGTTCGACGCCTGCCAACTGCTCGTAGTAGTGCCACAGATCGTCGATATCCTGTTGAGCCAATTTGAACAAATGGTCCGCCCGCTCGGGATTGCTGCGAAGCAGCATGGCGAAGCGAGCTTCTTTGACGGCCAACTCCCGGAACGGGATGGTCGGTTTGCGGCTATCCAGTTGGAAGGGCCGTCCTCCGTCGCGTGCCAGACGCGGATCGAAGCGGTACAGCGGCCAGAAGCCCGAGCGGACGACATCCTTCTGGTGGCTCATGGCGGTGGACATTTCGATTCCGTGAGCGATGCAGTGGCTGTAGGCCAGGATCAGCGACGGGCCTCGCCACGATTCGGCCTCCCGGAACACCTTGACGGTTTGCGCCGGGTTGGCGCCCATGGCGACCTGGCCGACGTAGACATTGCCGTACGAGGCGGCGATCATGCCCAGATCTTTCTTGTTGACCGATTTGCCCGCTGCCGCGAACTTGGCCACCGCTCCGCGCGGCGTGGCCTTCGAGGCCTGGCCGCCCGTGTTAGAGTAGACGCCGGTGTCCAGCACCAAGATGTTGACATCGCGTCCTAAGGCGCAGACGTGATCCAGACCGCCGAAGCCGATGTCGTAGGCCCAGCCGTCGCCGCCGATGATCCAGACGCTCTTTCGAGCCAACGCGTCGGCCACGGCTCGCAACCGGACCACTTCCGGACCCGACATGCTCTCCAGCCGCTTCATCAGCGCATCGATCCGGCGGCGTTGAGCGAAGATTTCTTCTTCCGTGTCCTGCGTGGCGTTCAGCAACTCGCCCACCAAGTCTTCCCCGATCTGACCGGCCAGCGTCTTTAGCAGCGTCTCCGCGAAATGCTGGCGCATGTCCAACGCCAAGCGGTAACCAAGCCCGAATTCGGCGTTGTCTTCGAACAACGAGTTACACCAGGCCGGGCCACGACCCTCGGCAGTCACCGTGTAAGGCGTGGTCGGCAGGTTGCCGCCGTAGATCGACGAGCAGCCCGTGGCGTTGGCCGCCACGACGCGATCGCCGAACAACTGGGACATCAGCTTGATATAGGGCGTCTCGCCGCAACCAGAGCAGGCCCCCGAGTACTCGAACAGCGGCAGCAGCAACTGCGAGCCCTTGACGGTCTGCTGGTTGACCTGGGCCCGGTCCAGTTCCGGGATCGACAGGAAGAAGTCGTAGTTCTCCCGCTCGCGGTCCAGATGTTCCAGCTTGTGCTCCATGTTGATCGCTTTGTGCTTGACCTCTGTCTTGCTTTTCGCCGGGCAGACATCGACGCACACGCCGCAACCGGTGCAATCGTCCGGGGCGACCTGGAGCGTGAACAGATGGTCGGGCAGATCCTTACCCGTGTACTTGCGCGACACAAAACCCTCGGGCGCGCCGGAGCCATCCGCTTCCGGGAAGGCTTTGGCACGGATGGCCGCGTGTGGGCAAACCAACGCACACAGCCCGCACTGGATGCAGATCTCCGCATCCCAGATCGGGATCTCCACCGCGATACTGCGTTTTTCGTACTGGGCGGTGGCCGTCGGGAATGTGCCGTCGATCGGCATGGCGCTGACCGGCAACAGATCGCCTTTGCCGGCGACGATGGTGCTGGTCACCCGCTCGACGAAATCGGTGATCGATCCCGTGACGGGCGGCAGACGGCGCAGTTGGCTGTCCGCCACCGACGGCACCTGGACCTCGTGCAGGTTGGCGATCGAGGCATCGACGGCTGCAAAGTTCCGCTGGACGATCGATTCGCCTCGTTTGCCATACGTCTTCTCGATCGCCTCTTTGATCTGGGCGATCGCTGCCTCACGAGGCAGCACGTTGGCCAGGGCGAAGAAGCAGGTCTGCATGACCGTATTGATGCGTCCGCCCATGCCGGCATCTTGCGCGACGGTCAAGGCGTCGATCACGTAGAACTTCAACTGCTTTTCGATGATCGTCTGTTGCAACTCAACCGGCAGATGGCTCCAGACCTGATCCGGACCATGCGGCGAATTCAACAGGAACGTGGCACCCTTTTCGGCCTTCTCCAGCACGTCCATCCGTTCCAGGAACACGGGCTGGTGACAGGCGACGAAGCTGGCCCGTTCGATCAGATAGGTCGAGTTGATCGGGCGGGGGCTGAATCGCAGATGCGAAACGGTCATCGCCCCGGCCTTCTTCGAATCGTAGACAAAGTAGCCCTGAGCGAACAGGTCGGTGTTTTCCCCGATGATCTTCACGGTGTTCTTGTTGGCGCCGACCGTGCCGTCGCTGCCCAAACCGTAGAAGATGCTGCAGTTGACCTCCGAGTTTTCCGAGAAGATTTCGGGGTCCCAGCGGATGCTCAGATTCGTCACGTCGTCGATAATTCCGACCGTGAACCGCTTCTTCGGGGCGTCTGCCAACATCTCGTCGAACACGGCTTTGACCATCGCCGGAGTGAACTCCTTCGACGACAGACCGTAGCGTCCGGCGATGATCTTGGGCATGGACCCGTTGGTTTCCGGCCGATCCGCCCAGCTCTCCATCACGGCGGTGACCACGTCCTGGTACAGGGGTTCGCCCGTCGCGCCGGGCTCCTTCGTCCGATCCAGCACGGCGATGTGCTTGACCGAGCTGGGCAGGGTATTGATAAAGGCCGAAACGTCGAACGGGCGGAACAGCCGCACGATCACCATGCCCACCTTCTCGCCCGCCTCGACCATCTGATGCACAGCCTCCTCGGCCGCTCCGATACCCGAGCCCATCAGGATCACCACCCGCTCCGCGTCCGGTGCCCCGATATAATCGAACAGATGGTACTGACGACCCGTCAATTCAGCGAAGCGGTCCATCGTTTCCTGGACAATGCCCGGGGTGGCATCATAGAACGAATTGCAGGCTTCCCGAGCCTGGAAGAACACATCGGGATTCTGAGCCGTTCCGCGGATCTTCGGACGGTCCGGGTCCAGAGCCCGCATCCGATGCTCGGCGATCAGTTCGTCATCCAGCATCGATCGAATATCGTCGTCGGTCAGCAATTCGATCTTGTTGACTTCGTGCGACGTACGGAACCCGTCAAAAAAGTGCAAGAAGGGAATCCTGGTTCGAAAGGTCGCCGAATGTGCGATCATCGCCATGTCCTGCGCTTCGACAACTGACCCGGCCGCCAGCATGGCCCACCCGCAACTGCGGACCGACATCACGTCGCTGTGGTCGCCGAAAATCGATAACGCATGGGTAGCCAGAGTTCGAGCCGACACATGAAAGACGGCCGGGCTCAGTTCGCCGGCGATCTTGAACATGTTGGGAATCATCAGCAGCAGTCCCTGCGACGCCGTAAACGTCGTCGTCAACGCCCCGGCCTGGATCGCTCCATGGCAGGCGCCCGCCGCTCCGCCTTCGCTCTGCATCTCGATCACATCCGGGATCGCCCCGAACACGTTGGGGTACCCGGCCGCCGCCCACGCGTCCGACAACTCACCCATCGGCGACGAGGGCGTAATCGGGTAAATCGCCACGACCTCGCTGCATTTGTGAGCGACGTAACCCGCCGCCTCGTTGCCGTCAACCGTGACCCATTTCCGCTTATTCACGTAACTCTCCTAAGATTCGGTTAAGACGAATATCGATCGGCGGCTTGGAAATCAGCCGCGTTTCAGCACGAGAGAGACCCCAACCGTAGAAGCCCACTCGTTCGTTCCCCCCCGAGAAATCAGACAAGCACGACCAGATGGCTTCACCAGCAAACAGTCCGTTCGACATCTGCTGGACGGGGAACGGTTCGGCCCTGACAGATGAGCCCGGAAACGCGTGAAGGCTTACAGGTATGCTTGTCCGGCACATCTTACCGCCCATCGCCGGGAAACTCAACCATACCAAGCACGCTTCCCAATGCGGTTTTCGAACAAAAAGGTCGGAATTCTTGAAAAATTCCCGGGCGCCTGCGCCGACTGGCCCTATCCGACGGGTCCAGCGGCCGATCTGCTGCCAATGCAGGCTGCCGCGCGATCCGTGCTTCGGCACTTTTAGCCGTCTCCCGCTTTGCTCCAGCGGGGATTCTCCCCGCTGGGAACCACAGCCATCCAAGTCCGACGGAGCTTACTTGACGTCGTCCATGGAAATCCAGCGTTTTTCCGCCGCCGACAGCAACGATGCCTCCAGGACTCGCTGCGTCTGGTAAGCATCTTCGAAGGTCGGGATCGGAACCGTGGGCTTTTCGCCGGCAATGTCGCACAGGAAATCGTAGGCTTCGTTGGTGAACGTGTGCTCGTAGCCGATGATGTGGGCGTCGGGCCACCAATTGGCAACGTACGGGTGGTCGGCGCCATGGGTGCACATCATGGTGGTCCAACCCTGAACTCGACGCGGCAGACGCGCGTCGTAGTATTCCAATTCGTTCATCCGCTCGAAATCGAACTTCAACGAACCCTTGGTGCCGTTGATCTCGAAGCCGTTGCGGTTCTGGTTGCCCGTCGCTTGTCGAGCCGCTTCGAAACTGGCGACCGCGCCGCCGGAGAATCGAGCCAGGAACAAGACGGTATCGTCGACGGTGACCTCGCCCATATCCGATCCAGCTTCCATCGTAGCGCCGATGCCGCCACCCGAGACGCCCGACATCCGCTTGCGCTGCGTGATGAACGTTTCGGCAATCGCGCCGCAGATCTCGGTGATCTCCTGGCCGGTAACGAATCGAGTCATGTCGACGATATGGGCGTTCAAATCCCCATGGGCTCCCGAACCCGCTTGTTCTTTGAGGAACCGCCAAGCGAGCGGGATCGATTCGTCCGCCCAATCCTGCAGGTAATGAGCACGAACGTGGCGGATGTCCCCGATCTCGCCGTCTTTTACCATTTGATACGCCAAGGCCACGGCCGGGCAACGGCGGTAGCAGAACCAAACCGCCGTTTTGACCCCACCCTTTTTGGCTGCTTCCGCCATTTCACGCGCCTCGGCCAGCGTTCCCGCGATGGGTTTTTCGCAGGCGACGGCCTTCCCGGCGGCGATCGCCGCTTTCGCAGGCGGCGCGTGCATGAAGTTCGGGGTGACGATGTCGACCAGCCCGATGTTCGGATCTTGTACGACGGACTCCCAGTCGGTGGACGCGTTCTGCCATCCCCAGTTGTCCGCGAACGCTTGCGGGTTCTCCGCCTCCTGACCAAACACCGTATGCATTACCGGTTTGAGCGGCGGCTTGAAGAATTTGGCCACCTGTCCCCAAGCATTGGAGTGAGATCGCCCCATGAAACCCTGACCAATCATCGCGACATTTATCGTGCTCATTCGTGTCTCCTAGAAAGCGTGGGAAAGTGGCTCGAAATGATCCAGCTTTGCCTTCTGCCGACCATCGTCCGCCAGGATTTGACCAACTGAAGACGGATAGATTTTTTAATCCGCTGTCCTGCTTTTTGCAACAGGGCCGAAAACGAATCGCGGAAAGATGTTTTTCGCAAAAGATCCTGTTTTTTTTACACTCGAAAACTTGAAATCGCGGCGTTTTTCGTTAGAAATTGATGACAGCGAAAAGAAATAGAAGCGACAACAATTTGACCATAGATTGGATTGATGATGACTCTGACGTTAGAATCCCCCCTGGCGACGAGTT
>SKVE01000220.1 GCA_007129635.1 Planctomycetaceae bacterium | reverse complement strand
GACGAAGCGACGCGTCAAGCGGCCTTGGGATTCGTCGAAGGCTTGTACGCCGGAGGTGCGACGAACATCGACGGCGCGTTGACCACGGCGCTGAAGATGGTTCACGATGACACCCGGCCTAGTTACATCCTGTTCCTGACCGACGGCTTGCCCACGGTCGGCGAGACGAATGAAGCCAAGGTCATCGATAACGCTCGCCGCAACAACCGCTACCGTGCCCGGATCATCAGCATGGGGGTCGGGTACGACGTGAACGGTCGTCTGCTGGACCGCATCTCGCGCACGAATTATGGCCAGAGCGAGTACGTACGTCCGAACGAGGACCTCGAACGGATTGTCGGGCGTCTGTACGGACGGATCAGTGAACCGGTGATGACCGAAGTCACGATCGATTTCGAGCTGGAAGGTTTGCGGCCGGAACAGGGACCAGCGGTCAATCGAGTCTACCCTCGGGAGATCTACGATCTGTTCGCCGGCGAACAACTGGTGATCGTTGGTCGCTACCGCCAACCGGGCGACGCCAAGGTGACGATCTCCGGTCAAATCGGCAACGAATCGCAAACGATGGATTTCCCGGCAGCTTGGGTTCGGCACAGTCATGAGGAATCTTATGCGTTCGTCGAAAAACTGTGGGCCATGCGACGGATCGGCGAGATCATCGAGGAATTGGATTTGCAAGGCAAGAACGAGGAGCTGATCCAGGAACTGGTCGCACTGTCGACCCGCCACGGAATCCTGACTCCCTACACCTCGTTCCTGGCCGACGAGAACGAACGTCCCAGTGACCTGGCAAGCGCCGACCACCGAACTCGTCGCGCTGCCGCCGCCGTGGATCGATTGAGCGAGATCTCCGGACGATCCGGATTCGCGCAACGCGCCGAGCGGCAGACATTCCAGCAGGCGATCCGTGCGCCGATGGCCTCCGGCTATGGCGGGATGGATATGTACGGCGCCCCGGCTGCAGAGGGAGCCTTGGGCGGCGCTGCGGCTCCCGCGCGGGTACCCAGTTCAGGCGGCGTTACGTATCGCGATATCGATACCGATCGCGAGGTCGAGGTCCAATCGGTGCGGATCGTCGGTCGCGAAACGCTGTACAAGCGAGGCAATCAGTGGATCGCCGCCAATGCACAGGATGTCGACCTGGAACGTGATCAAGACAAGCTTCAGACCATCCAGCGGTTCTCCGACGAGTACTTCCAGTTGGTCGCCGTCAACACACCGTCCGAGAACGCGGTATTGGCCAGGCAACAGGCGGGCGAAGAATTGGTGATTCGTTTGCGGAGTCAAATCTATTGGATCCGCTGAAGAAGCTGGTCAGGTCTTTCGGAAGGAGTCGGGACAGGTGGCAGCAATGCTACCAACCCGCCTCAGCAGCGGGGCAAAACGCGTTACATGAGCGTGGATCGGTTGATTTCATGGGGCATGAAAACGCTGAAGTGGCTGGACAAACCGCGTTCGATTGGTCGGAAAATCAAAGCCCAGCGAGTGATTGAGAAACCCGGATGGTCTCGCATCCTCGGCCCACCAGATTTCGATGTCGATGCAGATTTTTGTCATCTTCGCCCCCGCCAGCTTTCTTCTGCCTTTGGTGACGTAAAACGCGATTGTCACACGGCTAGCATCTTGTTTCAACACCACCATTCTAGTTGACATCTGTCTGGATTAGCTTAGACTAATGTCCATGCACGGGCGTTGATAGTGGGCGGTCTGGGAATTAGGCTGGCGCCTCGTTGCTTCGCACGTTTTCTTTGCTCCGGAGGAGATCCTCATGAAATCGGGTCATGTTGTTTGTCTAATCGCTTTGCTGGCATCGGTGGCGATGGCCGCCCGGGCGGAAACCAGTCACGATCTACCACTGGTGTTCTCGGACGACTTCGAGCAAGGGGCCGATCGTTGGGAGACGACCGACGATACGGCTTGGCAGATCCAGGAAGACGGCGATAACAAGGCGTTCGGCTTGAACCGACGAGTCAGCAATTACAAGCCGGAGTTTCGCAGTCCTCACAATATCGCGCTGGTCAAAGATCTGGAGGTCAGCGATTTTGTGATCCGGTTTCGAGTCAAGAGCACGCTGGACACCGGCGGACACCGCGACTGTTGCGTGTTCTTCGGCTATCAGAATCCGAGTCAGTTCTACTATGTCCACCTGGGTGCTCAGCCCGATCCGAACAGCGGTCAGATCATGATCGTCGATCGGGCTCCGCGTACCCCGCTGACCGACAACAAGAACCCCACGCCCTGGACCGACGACTGGCACGAAGTGAAAGTAGTGCGTTGCGTGGAATCGGGCACGATCGAGGTCTATTTTGATGATATGGACAAGCCGCTGATGACGGCGACCGACAAGACCTTTGGCAAAGGCCGGATCGGGATCGGTTCCTTTGACGACATGAACGATTTCGACGACGTCAAGGTTTTCGGGCGAAAGTAACCGCACTTCTAAACGGCTTCGGCAAACAAAGGCGGATGCTTGAAACTGAGCAGACGGTTCTATGATGCGTCGATTGTTATTGGTCAGCATGCTTTGTATCGCAGCGGTTGCCCTGCCAGCCCGCGGCGAATCGGTGTGGCAAAGCGAGCGTGAGATCCCGGTCGTCGGCGACGCGGACGTGGTGGTCGTCGGCGGGACCTTAGACGCCGTGGCGGCGGCGGTCTAGGCTTCGCGTGCTGGGGCCGATCCGTACGAAAGCCCTGGTGGACGCCTCGCCACGAGCGAACCAGACCTGGGTCACTTTCAGCCGCTGGGGCTCCCACGCTTGTTCGTGCTGAGCGGCTTGGCCGCCGAGGCGAAGGAACGAGGCGAGGTGCGGGAAACGCTCCGCGGACTGCGGTCCGTCGATCGAGTACCAGGAGGCCTTGGGCGGTGTCGGCACCGTGGGACTGATCACGCGGCCCTGGTACGGCCGCAACGTTGGCTTTAGTCGGGAGGTGCCCTTTCCTGACAAACAGCACAATGTCGAGCACAAGATGGAGTGGTATCGCCGTGAGATCCGCTCGGCCAGCAACGACGACTCGCACGGCTATCCCAGCGATATCTACTTCGCGCTGATCCCGCACACCGAGAAGACTCGGCGAGCCAATCATCCGGCGCCGGGCGGCAGCGCGTACACGCCGTACCGCTGCCTGTTGCCCCAGGGCCTGGACGGAATCCTGGTGATCGGGTTGGGGATCAGCATGCACCGCGACGCCAGCGCGATCGTACGGATGCAACACGACATGCACAACCAGGGGTACGCTGCCGGTGTCGCCGCAGCCATGTCCGTCCGCAATCGCTGCAGCCCGCGTCAGATCGACGCCTTGATCCTGGCGTTGGGGGCGATCGGCGACTCACAGGCTTTACCGGCGATTCTGAACAAGCTGGAAACGCTGGACGCCGGTGTCACGCTTTCGCATCACCGCGCGGTCGTCTTGGCGTTGGAACAGATCGGCGACCCTGCGGCTGCTGAACCGCTGGCCCGCTTACTGGAAAGACCCGGCATGCGTGGCCACGTGATGACGGGCCTGGAGCCTCTGTACGACCGCCAACGGGAACGCCGCCGCCGCGAAGGACCCTTGCGCGAAATCGTGATCGCCCGCGCCCTGTACCGTTGCGGCGATCATCAGGGGCTGGGCGAGGCGATTCTGCACGAGTACCAGCAAGACATTCGCGGCCTGTTCGCTCGCCATGCCACGGCCGTCCTGACGTGTCCCGTTGGCCCGTAGACGCCGCACCAGGGATGCCAGCGCGAATGTGCTGCGAGATCCCTCCGGGATCGGGTTGCCGCCCGGCTTGCGCGATTTACCGAACTCATTCTTCCCGCGTTCCTAAGCTCTGTCAGGAAAGGGGGCTGGCCCTCTCCGGGCAAACCGTGTTGTCTGGAACAATCTGTTGAGAACAAATGTCCGCAAAAGTGGTTATCACGGCTTGCAAAAACACCCGGAAATCGTCTATCGTCATCATCGTAAGAAGCAACACGCGGTAGGCTGCCCTTATCTTGCGTGTTGGCGACGGTCTGAATGGGTCTTTTGATGAAACATGCAGAAGGTGGTGGGCTGATGGACAAAGTAGGTGCGCCGGGTGAATGGTTGAAATCCCGTTTCCAAGATCGGTCCGCGAAGATCGGGGTCATCGGACTGGGCTATGTTGGCCTTCCTCTGTTGCAGGCATTCATCCAAGCGGGGTTCTCGACGATCGGCTATGACGTCGATCCTGAAAAGCCTAAGCGGTTGATGGCGGGGGAAAGTTACATCAAGCACGTTCCGTCCGCCTGGATCACCGAGTGGCTGGCCGAACGACGTTTCACGGCAACCGCCGATATGACCCGATTGGCCGAGGCCGATGCGCTGCTGATCTGTGTCCCAACGCCGTTGAGCGACAGCCGCGACCCGGATCTGAGCTATGTCGAAGCGACCGCTCGCCAGATCGCCGCTCATCTGCGCCCCGCCCAGTTGGTGGTATTGGAGAGCACGACGTACCCGGGCACGACCCGAGATGTGATCTTGCCGATCCTGAATGGATCGGGCCTGCAAGCTGGCGTTGATTTCTTCCTGGCATACAGTCCTGAACGGGAGGATCCGGGCAATCCGGATTTTTCAGCCAGCCGCATTCCCAAGGTCGTGGGTGGCCTGGACCCGACCAGTCTGGACCTGGCCAACACCTTGTATGCGGCGGCCGTCGTGCAGACGGTTCCCGTTTCCAGTTGCGAAGTAGCCGAGGCTTGCAAGATCCTGGAGAACACCTACCGAGCGGTCAATATCGCGATGGTCAACGAGCTGAAGGTCCTCTTCGATCGTCTGGGAATCGATGTGTGGGAGGTGATCGAAGCGGCGAAGACGAAGCCGTTCGGCTTCCAGGCTTTTTACCCGGGTCCAGGCCTGGGCGGCCATTGCATCCCCATCGATCCCTTCTATCTTAGCTGGTTGGCTCGCCGCCACGAGCTTTCGACGCGTTTCATCGAATTGGCCGGCGAGATCAATCACAGCATGCCGCACTACGTGATCGATCGCTTGGTGACTGCGTTGAACGATGCGGGCAAGCCGGTTCGCGGCAGCCGCGTTGCGGTTTTGGGCGTCGCCTATAAAAAGGACATCGACGATCCTCGGGAAAGCCCCTCGTTCAAGTTGATGGAGCTGCTGGCCGAACGTGGTGCGATCCTCAGCTATAACGATCCACACATCCCGGTGTTACCCTCGATGCGGCATTACCAGGTGGCGGAATTATCCAGTCAGGAACTGACGGCCCAGTTTCTGGCCGACCAAGACTGCGTGCTGATCGCCACGGATCATTCGACCTACGACTGGTCGTTCATCGTCCGCCATGCTCGCTTGGTGGTCGACACTCGCAATGCGACCAAGGACCTGCCGGCGTCCCCGGGCAAGATCCGTAAGGCCTAGTCGCTTGGCCGGCGGGCTGACAGCGGCGGCGTGGCTGGACGCACGCCTAGTAACTTCCCCGTCTTCGCGATAGCCCTCACGAAAAAGGATGGCGACTGGGGTGCTTAGCAGGGGGAACCTCAGATTAGGAGGCCTCCAGAACCGGCTCCGAGGCGGTGAACTGGACCTGCTGGAAGCCTTCCAAACGCGTCAGGTCGTACAGATCGATCACGTGGCCCAAGGGCACTTCGGGATCGGGATAGACAATGACCGG
>SKVE01000718.1 GCA_007129635.1 Planctomycetaceae bacterium | reverse complement strand
GCCCTGACCGCCATCCGCCAGTCGCTCGACCTCGCAAGCGACGACCGCCCTGTCCGCCTGCTGCTCGCGTGGCTGCCGAAGGCGAATTTCATCCCCAACGAGACCGCCGAGTTCCTCGTTCGGACGCGGCACGAAGCGGTCAAGCCGGTGCTGCTGGCGGCGTTCCGCAACCGCGGGCGGAAGGATCACGCGCTGTTGGCCGCCTTCCGCCAAGCCCGTTGGGCGGAGGCCGTGCCGGAAGTCTACGCGAGTCTCCGGGAAGTCGTCGCCAGCGGCAATTCGGAGAAGGAGGCCGGGATACGGCTGCAGGTTCTGGAGAACCTGCAGCCCGACGGGCGGGCGAGGCTGCACGACGTGCTGCGCGATCGGCACATGCCGTTGGGTGTGCGGGTCGACGCGGCGCGAGAACTCTCGGGACAACGCTATCCGCCACTCGGGCACGCCTACCCTGCCGCCTACGACGACGTGATCGCGCTCCGCAACCGGATCCAGGAAGCGGCCGATGACGATCCGCAACTGAAAACCATCATCATCGGCCCCTTTCAAGCCGCCCGAGACGATTTGGCCGCGCGGAGGCGGTACGCGATCCAATCGCTCACGATCGCCGCCGCGAAGCTCGACCCACAGCGCGGTTATCCCATGCTCATCCAACTGCTCGCCACACTCGACGACGCCGAGTTCCGTCAACCGGTCGCCTACCTGCTCGAACACATGCAGGCGGCCGAGGCAAAGCGGTAGCGTGGAAATTATTTTTCCCGCGTTAGGACTTGGTCAACAATAACTTCCTGAGCGGCACGGCGCTAGCTGCCGGCTTCCAGCCAACATCGGCGGCTAAGCACCCGGCCAGGTTTCTTGTTGGAATCGGCGGAAGGGGTGCTTAGTGCCGTGCCACTCACCAGAACACCCAACAAAAACCGGGAAGTTATTCTTGACCAAGCCCTAAGAAGGGGGCGAGCTGTTTGGGCCTGACGTGGGCTTCTTGTTTCGTAGCAGATACGAGCCCAGGCCCATCAATCCTAGGATGTACCCGATCCCACCGAGCAGATCCTGCATGCGCAGTCGCGCTTGCCAACGGTCCAGGTCGCGGCGCAGAGCACTGATCTGTTGCGATAACGCGGCGATCTCCGAAGCCAAGTCCGATGGGGGTTCGTGGATCGGTGTCGGTGAATCGGTCGAGGGGGCTGCGGACGGTTTGGTGGCCGGCTCGATACCCGATGGGTCAGCAGCAAAAGCCGGCAAATCCGAAGGCAATTCGTCGGCCGGGACAGTGTACTCGGCTCGATGCCCAAAACCGGCATCCGCCACGATGCGATAATCCATCTTCCACTGCGGCTCGAATCGAAAACGTCCTTCCTGATCGGCCACGGCCTGGTCGAATGTCGTGCCGTCCGGCCCCGTGACGATGATCTTTGCGTCCGGCGCCGGATCGCCGCCCTGATAGTAGACCTCGCCTTCGATCCGATCGCCCTGAACGGCGGCAAAAACAAACATCTTATGAGCGGATGCCGTTCTCGGCATACTGGTGGTGATGCAGATCATGAGAGCCAACCAAGGCCAACGCAGACGCTTGCCGAAATCGAAGGGATGATTCACACGATTGTCCTGGACATAGGAAGGCCGTTGCACAGTACCAGCGAGCATCCCAATCTCTCCACGGAATAATTCTGCCATCGTCGTCACCCCCGTCCATAACGCGACAACACGAAAATCCGTGCGGGAAGGGTTGCGGAATCAGGCAAGATAGCCCGGCTTGTGGCCTGAAGCAAGGCACGTGCCAGCATCCGCAACGCAGCAGCGAGCCGACCAGTGTGCATTCGGCTCGAGTTTTCTGACGGAGCCCTGCCTGGCCTATGGCGAAGATCTCTTTGCATGGCCACCGGGTTAAAGTTTAACGATTACAACGACGATAACGTCTTCAGCGACTTTGCCGGCCGAACGATGTTCGTCCAGTCTCTTCAGGAAGGATGGAGTTCCATGACGGGTGCTTCCAGTATCAATCACCGAGTGACCTGGCTGTTGCTAGCCATGCTGATCCCTGGCGTGGCATGGTCGCAAGAGTTCGGCGAACGGTCCATTCGAGTCGGATCGGCGATGGGCTACCGAATGGACGACCAGGATCATCCAGGCCATCAGGAGCATCTGGAGCATCACTTTGGCGATAATTTGCACGGCGATTATGAGCCTCACGACATGATCGTCGGTTGTACCACGGGAGCTTGCGGGCCTTGCGGCGTGACCTGCCAGGAACCCTGCTGCGTGGGACCGGTGGGATCCATTTGGGTTCATGGTGAGTACCTGATGTGGTGGGCCAAAGGCATGGAGACTCCGCCGTTGGTGACTGCGGGGCCCACGGGAACGCTGGATGACAACCGCACGATCGTCTTGTTTGGCGATGACGATCTGTTGGGTCAGATGCGATCCGGATTTCGAGTGCGGCTGGGAACGTGGCTGGACTATTCCCAGCGTTGGGCGCTCGAGGGCGAATACTGGCGCTTGGGCGGCGTCAGCGAGAGCTTTGTGGCTGCTTCTGACATGTTGGGGAATCCAACGATCTACCGGCCCTTTTTCAACGTGAATCCGCGGGGGGCGGACGGCCAGTTCGATCCGCCGGCCAGACAGGATGTCCAGTTGGTGTCCCACCCCGGTGTTCTAGCCGGGAGTGTCAGGGTACAGTCATCCAGCCAGTTGCAGGGCAGCGGCATTTGGCTACGACGCAACCTGTGCTGCGATATGACGGCGGTCATCGATTGCGATCCATGCTTCGATCCCGGCAGTGGTCCCTTCGGACATCGGTTTGATTTCCTGATCGGCTATCGTTACGCTCGGCTGAGTGATCGATTGACGATTCGGGAAGATCTGACTTCGTTGCGCGGCGAACCGTTTCAGGGAAACTTCGATCTGCTGGATTCGTTCGCATCCTCGAACGATTTTCATGGTGCTGAACTGGGTTTGTTAAGCGAGTTCGACTATGGACGTTGGTCCTTAGAACTGCTCGGCCGCCTGGCGTTGGGCGGTGTGCGGCAACAGGTCACCATCGCCGGACAGACCATCATCAGCGGATCGGTCAGCGATGGAACTTACGAGGGCGGTCTGCTGGCACAGAGAACCAACAGCGGTACCCATTCGCGAAACGAATTCGCCTTCATGCCTCAGTTAGGTGCCACGGTCGGGTACCGATTGACTCCCCGGCTGCAGGCCACTGTCGGTTATTCGCTGCTATATCTGAGCCGCGTGGTACGAGCGGGCGAACACATCGACCTGGATGTCAACCCTGATCTGCTGGCTCCCGAGACTACACCGTTGGCAGGCGCCTTGCGTCCCGATTTCCAGTTCCGCGATTCGGACTTTTGGGCTCAGGGCATGAACTTCGGCTTGCATTTCGCGTGGTAGGTCCCAGGCGTCTTGGCTCTTCTTGATCCAGGATGCATAATCTAGGTTTGGCTTTCCAATCCTAGCACTGGGAGACACCTCCATGATCCGCGTCCTGATGTCGTTCGTTCTGCTCTGTTCGGCTCACCAGGCTCTCGCCACGCAAGAACACCAGACCGCCCCCCCGGAACCGCCGCAGATGAAGAGCATCTTCAACGGCGAAAACCTGGACGGCTGGGACGGCGACCCTCGTTTGTGGTCGGTCGTCGATGGGGCCATCCGCGGGGAAACCACCCCCGAAAACCCCTCGAACGGGAATACGTTTCTGATTTGGCAAGGCGGACGAACCAAGGATTTTGATCTGCGGATGACGTTCCGCTGTACGGCGGTGAACAATTCGGGGATTCAGTATCGATCCTGGCATGTCACGGAAGGCAATGTGCGGAATCCGTGGATCGTCCGTGGTTACCAGTACGAGATCCGCAACGAGAACGACTTACCCAGCGTCTCGGGATTCATCTATGACGAAGGTGGCACGCGACGCCGGATGGTTCTGGTTGGCGAACAGGCGGTTTGGGGCGAGGACGGCAACAAGACGGTCACGGGAACCTTGATCACGGCCGACGAGTTCAAAGAGCTGTTCCGGCTGGACGACTGGAACGACGTAGTGATCGTCGCTCGAGGCCCCCACATCCGGCATTACTTGAACGGCCGCTTGATTTTGGAGTGCCAGGACAAGCATCCGGAACTGGCGTTGTCCGATGGGATTCTGGCATTGCAACTGCATGGGGGCAAACCGATGTGGGCGGAATTCAAGAACATCCGCATCGCGGAACTGGACTGAAGTCCATTCGATCCCAGCAACCTGCCCGCTCTGAAAAGATCCTTTCCTCCCCGCAAGCTTGCCTCGAGATGCTGCGATGACGGAATCACGTCAGAAATGGTTCGCTTTGTTGGCTGCCGTCGGCTTGACAGCTTTGCTGGTGGGCGTCTTCGTCGGTGCTTGGGGCAGTTGGCGGACGTCACAGGATCGATGGGAGGATGCCGACCTGTTGCAACAGCAACTGGAACGAGTCAGTTCGCAGAACGACGCGGCGCCATCGGGACCGGAACCGGCGTTGATCCGCGTGAGCGTCGCGGAACGCAAGGTTGTCCAGCCGGAAAACCCGATCATCGGCCGGTTGGTCGAGGTGCGTCGGGTGACGGTGGCCAGTGAAGTGACGGGCCAAATCTTGGAGATGCCCGTCGAGATCGGTTCGCCTGTGATCGGCGGCCAGACGATTCTGGCTCGAGTTGATGATATCTGGCCGCAGTTGGCGGTCCAGCGGATGCAGGCTCAGGTCGCTTCGATCGATGCCCATTTGAGTTACCTGATGGTCGAATTACAGCGCAGCGAACTATTGAGCGAGCGTGCGGCGACCACCGAGAGCGAACTGGAAGAGCGACGCTCGGCGGTCGCGGAATCGCAAGCTCGTCGGGCCGAAGCCCAAGCGGCATTGGAGGAGGAAAGCGAACGGATTTCCCGGTCGGTGATCCTGGCTCCGTTCGATGGGACGGTCGTAGAAAAACATGCGGAATTGGGCGGGCATTTAAGCCCGGGTGCGCCGATCGTCGATATCGTGTCCCGCGGCCAGGTCGACGCGCTGTTGATGGTCCCCGAAACCGTGATCAACGAAGTTTATCTGAAGCAGCCCTTGACGATCGTGATCGATCCGCTGGGCGAGCAAGCTCAGGGAACCGTGGTTTCGGTGACTCCGTACGGTCCCGCGGCGTCTCGTACTTTTCCGGTGCGTGTGCGGCTGGACGACCAGGACGGCCGGTTGAAGGTGGGGATGAGTGTCACCGCTCGGATCACGATCGGACCGCCGCGTGAGGCGCTGGTGGTCTCCAGCGACGCGGTGCTGATCCGCCCGGATGAAGCGACCGTCTGGGTCACGCTTCCTGCCGATTCTGCCGCCGAATCCGAGTCTCTTGTCGAGCCCGTGCCCGTGACGATCACGGCTCGGATGCGGGACGAATACGCTGTCGAACCCGAGACGGACAGGGGGCGGCAGATCCTGATGGAAGGAACCCAAGTCGTGATCGAAGGCGCCGAACGCCTGACGCCGGGGCAACCGGTGCGGATCATCGACGAAACCCTTTCTCAAAGCTTGCTCCGCTGGCGACATCCGAATCGGTACGGTACGTTTTCGGCAAACTGGTCGATCCGTCCCGAAGAGATCAGCATCGCCCAGATCCTGAGCGACGCAGGGTACGCGTG
>SKVE01000210.1 GCA_007129635.1 Planctomycetaceae bacterium | reverse complement strand
CAACGCCTGGCTTCGCTGGGCGAATTTGCCGCCGGTATTGCCCATGAAATTAAAAATCCCCCGGTATCGATGAAAACATTTGCCGATCTTCTGCCCGAAAAGTATGATCATCCCGAATTCAGGCACAGGTTTTCCACCGTCGTCAGCCAGGAAATAACGAGGATCAACGATCTGGTCGTGGAACTGCTCGGTTTTGTCAGGGAAACGGACCTCTATTATGAACCGGTTAATTTGACCGGCCTGGCTGATGAGGTTCTATTGCTGCTTTCGCCGCACCTGGAGCAGCAAAATATAAAGATCAAGAAAAAATACAGCAGCGAGGATGAAATTGTCAGCCTCGATCGGACCCTGATCAAGCAGGCTTTGCTAAACATATGCATGAATGCTATTCATGCCATGCCCGACTACGGTTTGCTTACCATCGGGGTGTCTTATCAAAACGATAAGATTAAAATTACAGTAGAAGATACAGGAGTCGGCATTCCCGATGCCATCAAGGACAAGGTTTTTGATCCCTTTATCACCGGCAAAGCGAATGGAATCGGAATTGGTCTCAGTATTTGCCACAAAATTATCAGCGCCCATAATGGCCAGATCAGCTTCGCCAGCACGGAAGGCCGCGGGACAAGGTTTGATATTAACCTGCCTTTAATGACCGCATGAATCAGGGCAGGAAGGGCTTATTTAATAATGCACTGCCAGGGAGGGGAAGAGAAACTTAAATGAAAGCGATTCTCCTTGTAACAGAGGACAGCTCAGTTAAAGAAGAGGTGGACAGCCTGCTCGGAGTAAACCATGTCCTGATCGACACGGCATCCGATAGCAGGAGTTGGGCTATGTTAAACGGGCTGGCAGTGGGCCTGGTCATAGTTGATACCGATATGCCTGCTGCAAAGCAGTGGCTTAGCGAAGCAGAAAGCATGAAACCGGAAATGGTTTATATCGGCCTGGGTAGAGAAGAAAAGCGGGCCATGCAGCTTTCAGGCCTGCTCTACGATCATCTCAGACGACCGATCGAACCCTGGCTTTTTGGCAAGGCTCTTGAAAGGGGCTGGGATAAGTTAAAGCAGAACCGGCTTGCCGGGCGGCCGCTGCATGGAGGCGATGAGATTGTTGGATCAGATCTCTCCGCCCAGCCCAGCCCTGTTTCCCAGGGTCTGCCGTCCGGTTATTGGGAAAGAGTCCTCAGCGATTTTTCCCGTGCCCTGAATAACCGACTTAACAAGGAACGCTTCATAGGCCTTTTCCTGGAAGCGGTAAAAGAACTGGTCCCGGCCGGTAAAATGGCTGTACTTTTAAAAATTCAGGGCAGCGGTGACTATTATGTCGCAGAGCAGCGCGGGCTCGATCCCGAGCTGCAATCAAAGCTGCTTTTTAAGTCATCTGATGGGCTGGTTAAGTGGCTACTTGAAAAAGGAAGAATCTTAAACATGGCCACCCTGCAGCCTGGCGGGGATGACGGTTATGAGGTAATCGCCTCAGAAATGAAACTGCTTAAAGCAGTAGTCTGTGTTCCTCTCATTGCTCACGGAAGTATGGTAGGCGCGCTTTGCCTCGGCCCAAAAGTGGTCGGTACTCCTTTTTATGAGCGTGAACTGCAGCTGCTTTACACTATTTGCGGCAACGTGGCCATGGCCCTGGAAGATATTGACCTGCATGAAAAGCTTTATAACCAGAATGTATACATTGAAAGCATTCTTCAGCTCATGCACAGTGGTGTAGCGGCTATTGACGGCAAGGAAAGAATTATCACATTCAATGATAGCGCTGCCAGGATCTTAACCCTGGATCGGCAAAAGATTCTCGGAATGGATTTGCGCGTTCTACCAAGCCCCCTGGGCGATATGCTTTATGAAACGTTAACCACCGGAAAGGCTTATATGCGGGAAGAAACAATGCTGCCTGCAGGCAGGCTGCCCCTGGAGTTAAGTACTTACAGGATCACCGGTGCTAACGGGGAAATCTTCGGCAGTGTGATGATTTTCGACAACATAACGTTCCGCAAAGAAGCTGAACTAAAGCGACGTCAGGCCGAACAAAGCGAGGTATTAAACCGTTTTGTCGGGCAGTTGACCCATGAAATCAAGAATCCCATGGTCGCGATCCAGACTTTTTGCCAGCTTCTTCCCGACAAGTATGAAGACAGCACTTTCCGTGAATTCTTCTCCCAGACTGTCAAACAGGAGTTAAAAAGACTGAATGAACTGGTTGATCAGTTGATCGCTTTTTCGTCGCCTCTCAATTACAGGTATGATGTTACTGACGCTCTCTCCCTGATAGATGAGGCAATCGGTTTGCTCCATGAGCAGGGTAAAGGTTTGGATGTGCCGGTTAAGAAATATTTTTACCGCCACAATCCCCGGGTTAGAATTGACAGGCTAAATATGTCCAGGGCAATTTCCTACCTGCTCGGCTATCTTCTGGAAAATGTAGAGAGCAAGGAAGGACTTTTTGTTAACATGCAAGCAGATAGCGAAAATGGCGAGGGTGAGAAGGTAAACATCTTACTATCAAATGACAGCCTGAAGGTTAAAGCAGAAAAACTTGAGAGCCTTTTTAATCCACTTGAGCTTAAGCCGGACAACTCCATCTGTTTAGGTCTCCCGGTCAGCAAAAAGATTATTGAAGACCATGGAGGCTCTCTCAAGGTGGCCGGAAAAAACAGCAACTCGGTGATGTTCAAGGTTGCGCTGCCGGTGTTTGTTGAAAGAAGAACGGACAGGGGAGGAGTACATCATGTACGGCAAACCTAGAATCCTTGTTGTAGACGACGAATTAGGGCCAAGAGAATCACTGCGCATGATTTTGGCAGATGACTACGATATAGTTACCGCAGCTAACTGCAACCAGGCTTTAAACAATTTAGACCTTGGAGTTTTCGACCTGGCCATCCTTGATATCAGGATGCCCGATATCAACGGCATCGACCTGCTGGAAATTGTCAAGCAAAAGGCGCCTTCGACCGAGGTGGTAATGATTACCGCCTACGCTTCTGTCGACACAGCTACGAAAGCGCTGCGATTAGGAGCTTTTGATTACCTGATCAAACCTTTTGAACTCTCTTCCGTGAGAGATATTGTCAATAGGGGGATTAATAAAAGAAACGAAACGATGATGATCGAAAAAACGATCGATGAGCTGCAGTGCGCTAATAAAAGCCTGGAAAGCGAAATCGAAAATACCTACAGCAGCATTCAAAGCCATTACGAGGAAACTATCTGTTCCCTAGTTGCCGCAGTTGATGCCAAGGATTCTTACACAAAGGGCCACCAGGAGCGGGTTGCCCGCCTTGTTTCCGAGATTGTCGGTTATATGAGACTGCCAGAAAATGACCGGGAGTTAATGTACAGGGCTGCCACGCTGCACGATATTGGAAAAATCGGGGTGGCGGAGAACATTTTGCGTAAAAAATGCGAGTTAAGCGTCGAAGAATATGAAAGCGTTAAAAAGCATTCCCAGATCGGCGCAGATATCCTCTCGCCGGCCAAATTCCTGCAGGATTTGATCCCCATGGTGAGGCACCACCACGAGAGGATGGACGGTACCGGTTATCCGGCAGGCCTGAGAGGCGAGCAAATACCCCTGGGGGCAAGGATTATTGCCATTGCTGATGCCATCGACGCCATGCTCTGGGAGCGCCCTTACGCTAAGGCTAAAACAGTTGAAGAAGTAAAAGCAGAGCTTATCCGCGTGGCCGGAACTCAGCTTGATCCAAACCTGGTTGGTATTGTTGTCAGCAGCGAACTATTCAATACTTACAACCGTGAATTTCGGCATTGACCGGTAACTTAAAACACTAACCGGCAACAGTTCCCGCCAAACTGCCGCTACTTTGAAAATGGGAATAACCTGGATTTAATTAATGTCCCTTTGTGGTAAGATTAGTCTATTCTCTTAATACAAAGGTGGCTGTGAAGATGGAACGCGAACCCAAAAGAAAGCGCAGCTTTTTAAAATCGCTGTTTTTTCTTCTTCTCATATTACTTTTAGCCGGCCTGGCGGTGGCAGCTTTTTTCCCGGGAGTTTTATTCCTGCCCTTAGATGATCCTGCTTCAATTATCCAGGGCGGGATTTTCTCCGGCAGTACAATTAATATCGCCCTGCTCGGCTTTGACGCGTCCGCCGCTCGCGGCGAAAGCTCTCTCTACCGCCCGGATACAATATTGATTGCGGCTTTCGATTTTCGCGCCGCCGAAATCAGGATGGTCAGCATACCCCGCGACAGCTATGTGAAGATACACGGTCAGGACACCTACGACAAGATTAATCATTCCTACATGTATGGCTATTACAGCGCCCGTGAAGGAGAGGATCCCGATCAAAAGGGGATCAGTACAACTCTGCTCACCATAGGCGATTTTTTGGGCGATGTCCCCCTGCACGGTTATATCAGGGTTGACATGGATGGCGCTGCCGCAATTGTAGACAGTGTCGGCGGGGTCTGCATAGATGTTGAGGAAGATTTCCGCTCCGATTATGGCCGGGGCAGCGTGATCATAGAAGAGGGTTACCAGCGGCTTGACGGAGGCGAGTTTTTGCATTTCGTCCGCAACCGGGCCGATTACCTTGGCGGAGAAAGGGGGCGGACCATTCGCCAGCAGCGGGCCCTTGCTGCCCTGCTGGAGCAGCAAAAAAGCCTGAGGGGACTGGTCAGAACTCCCGCCCTTCTTGTGGCCGTTAATAGAAATGTCGAAACTGACCTCAACTTTCTTCAACTTACGGCGCTTGGGTTAACCGGCCTGCGGGCCGGCGCGGAAACTGCCGGGACATATGTTTTCAGCGGCCGGGGGCAGCTGTCTTATCGCGGCGGTCAAAATATTTACTACCTGGTTATTGATGAGACGAACAGGGTGGAGACCATCAAGGCTGTATTTGGTGTAGATGCAGCCAAACGCGAACAGATCAGCCTTCCCGGTCCCCAGGTTTCCGAACCCGAACAGGTAGTTGAGGAAGTTCCCGTTGACCCTGTACCGGAAGAACCTCCTGCAGAACCGGAACCCGAACCGGAACCGGAACCCGAACCTGAACTCGACCAAGAGCCTGAACCCGATCCGGAACCAGAGCCAGAATCAGACCCCGAACCGGAGCCTGAGCCCGATCCTGAGCAGGAGCCTGAAGATGGAACATGAGCCGGTTAGGGGCAGGCCATTTCAGGGTGCAGCCAGGGCTATTTTCAGGCGCTTATCCAGAGCAAAGTTGTTTTAGTTGTTTTATGAGTTCAGCCGGGAGATATTTTAAAGCTTTAGAAAGCGTTACTCCCGGTTCGGTAAAAACAGATCCTCCGCTTAAGGAGGCAGAGCTTTCTTTTTCCTGCAATGGCTTGACGCTATCGCGGCGCTCTGTTGCTGTTGACAGTGCCGGTTGCTGATGATAAGCTTCTAATCAATAGAGCACCCTTTAAGCAAGTCCTGTGAGGCTGACAAGGGGGCGTCAGGATAAATGTATACACTACCGCCCACTTGCCGAAAAATGGGCGGTATTTCTGTACCTCAAGGGCCCAATTACCCGGGGGAGGAGGTGAAAAGATGGCGCTAATTCATAAGGCGACCGTAATGGACGAAAAAGCGATGCAGCAGGCTCTGCGCCGTATTGCCCACGAAATCATTGAACACAACAAGGGGACAGAGAACCT
>SKVE01000837.1 GCA_007129635.1 Planctomycetaceae bacterium | reverse complement strand
CAGAGAGGTTCGCCGATGGAAACTCGGAAACTCTGTCACTCCGGGATATCTGGGGAGAGTGCGTTGTCCTGGAGTTTGATCTGGACCGTCACACTGCCCTGATTGTCCGCAAGGCTGGCCGCCGACTCGTTGATTTTCAAGAAAAGAGTACCACTGGAGGTCGGGGTCCAGACTCGGGACAGTCCGACCGGTTTGGGGCGAGTCAAAGGGGACAGTTCGGTGAGCGGTTGGGATTCGTCCCGAACGGCACCGACCAGCAGGCCCAACGGCTGGCCTTGATGGTACTGGATCGTGATCCCGCCCGGTTCACACCACCAGATATCGCTGGTCTGACCAACCTGGTACCGGCCATTTGCCTGGAGCTGATACGTGGAGCCGGCGTCCAATCGAATCCCCGTCGATTGCCAGCCTCGGTTGGCGTCGATCGAGACCGTGGCCCCGTCGGCGGGTAACGGCTGGACCGGACGGCGCTGAACGGCAGCTCGCTCCAAGTCGTACCCGTAATCCAAATCGACCACGAAAATCTGCCATTGTTCGTTCAGGTCGATCCAATCGGCTGCGAACAATTGCTGGCAGGCCAAGGTCACGTCGGTATCCCGGATGCGATGATGCAGGCTCCGAAACCGTTCCCGAAAATCCGGGTGTCCATCCAGGAAGGCGACCAAAGCCCAGGACCAACCGTAGGGTTCGTTCTGCATATGGGCTTGCGGGCCGTAGTTCATGATGCTGATGGGCATCATGCCTTGTCCGGCCTGCAACTGGTCCTGGACGATGCGGATGCGCCCCCAACCGGGCGTTTCGGCGCGATCCTGGGGCATGATCGCCACTTGGATCTGGCCATCTTGCCAACGGTGGGTGGCCAGCAATTCCGCCATGCCTTCAGCATACCAAGGCGGTCCGATGCCACCGAGGAACTGACTCATGAAACCGTGGACGCCCTCGTGCAACACCAGATGGCGACGGTAGTAATCGTCCGCTTGTTCGTCGGCCCACAGATACATGCCCTGCTGGTATCCGTTCAGAAACGGCGGCAGTTCGGCGGGCAGAAGACCGGCAGCCTCGAACCGCAGTCTGTCCTGCATCAGGAATCCGATCATCTGCCAATCGATCACATGCAACGGATCGATACCAAAGTATCGACACCAAGATTCGACAGCGGTGGTGAAAGCCGCTGGCAAATCATCGACGGCCGGCTGAGCCGGAACGTCCGTGTACAACTTCAAATGCTGGCTGGTCAGCTTCCGAATTCCGGCCGCCGCCACCTTGCCATCGTCGATCAGAATCTCCGGGCCCCGTGATTGAGGGGTGGATGGACTAGGGATCACGGGCGGCGGAAAAGTGCTATCATCCTGCTGGTCCAACAAATCGGCCAACGAACGGTGTTCGGGCAACGGGGCAATCGATTCGTCCGAACTGGAATTCCGAAGCGTGGACCGCCCCGAAGGCTGGGATTCCCGCGACGCGACAGGCTTCGAAGCACTCGGCACTCGCGTTTCGACTGGCAGCGCCGCCGGCGGTGAAGGAGCCGGTTCGGGGGGCGTACCCCGACCGCAACCGACCCAAACAGTCAGTCCCAACCAGAGGATGGCGTTCCGTGGAAAGCGGGCCGAACAATGTGTGGACAGGCCGATGGCAGAGCCGAACCGAAAAAACAAAACTGGATTCATGACGTCGCCCGAAAATGACTTCGACCTGGCGTGTTCAAATTGCCCCCTTTGTCACCCAGTTTTGTACTCCTGCGCATGACGACGCGTCAAGCCACCGTATTGCAAAACGGCCCGCATCTCCTGCTAAGCACCCGGCCAGGGGTTTCTTGTCAATCAAATTAGCCTTGCCTGGGTGACTAAGTTGGTAACGCCCGCCGCCCCAGCGTCGGACGGCTGGGGTGGTTGGCTTGGGGCTTGCTTCGCGGTATTCTGTCCGGCGGGTAGGGTGAGCGATGGCGATGACGGCGTGCTTTCGGCTGACCTGCGCCGGGCCACGGGGAACAGGGGATTTCAAACGAACGAAGGGACGCGAATGAAAAAAACGCCTGAACAACTGCGAAGTCATCGCTGGTTTGGCCCGCGCGATCTGCGTTCGTTCGGGCACCGTTCCCGATTGAAAGGGATGGGGTACGACGACCAGGATTACCGGGACAAGCCGGTGATCGCGATCCTGAACACTTGGAGCGATCTGAACACGTGCCATTCGCACTTTCGCGAGCGAGCCGAGCAGGTCAAGCGGGGCGTGTGGCAGGCGGGAGGGTTCCCCGTCGAGGTGCCTGTGATGTCGTTGGGCGAAATGTTCATGAAGCCGACGACGATGCTGTACCGCAACCTGTTGGCGATGGAGACCGAGGAGATCCTGCGTTGCCATCCGGTCGACGGCGCGGTTCTGATGGGCGGTTGTGACAAGACGACCCCGGGTCTGTTGATGGGGGCCATCTCGATGGATCTGCCGACCATCTTCCTGCCGGCCGGACCCATGTTGACCGCGCGTTGGGGCAACCAGACGTTGGGCAGCGGCAGCGACGCTTGGAAGTACTGGGACGAATTGCGAGCGGGGAATCTGTGCGAGGACGCCTGGCTGGAGATCGAAAACTGCATCGCTCGATCGGCAGGCCAGTGCATGACGATGGGCACGGCATCGACGATGGCGATCATCGCTGAAGTGCTGGGGATGACCTTGCCGGGCGCCGCGTCGATTCCCGCCGTGCTGGCCGAACATGCGCGGATGGCGACCGCCGTCGGACGGCGCATCGTCCAGATGGCCTGGGAGGATTGGAAGCCGTCGCAGATCCTGTCCGCGCGGTCGTTCGACAATGCGGTGGTGACCGACATGGCCATCGGAGGTTCGACCAATGCGATCGTCCACCTGATCGCGATGGCGCGGCGGGCCGGATTCGATTTGCCGCTGGAACGCTTCGACCAAATCTCGCGCCGTACGCCGGTGCTGGCCAACGTACGTCCTGCGGGCGAAAAGTATCTGATGGAGGATTTCTACAATGCGGGCGGGTTGGGGGCTTTGTTGTTGCAGATCAGCGACCTGCTGCACCTGGATTGCCGGACCGTCTCTGGCCGCTCGCTGGGTGAAGACATCGCCCAGGCCAAGGTCATCGACCCGGACGTGATCCGGTCTCGGGACAATGCGGTCTCGGGCGAGGGTGGGACATTCGTCTTGCGAGGCAATCTGGCGCCCGACGGGTGCGTGGTGAAACCGATCGCGGCGGATCGGCGTCTGTTCGGGCACCGGGGGCCGGCCGTGGTTTTCGAGAATCGCGGCGACATGAAGGAACGGTTGAATGATCCGGAACTGCCGGTGACTGCCGATTCGGTGTTAGTGCTGAAGAACGCTGGCCCGCAGGGCGGACCGGGGTTTCCTGAGTGGGGCATGCTGCCCATCCCGGACAAGTTGCTGCGGCAAGGGGTGCGGGACATGGTTCGTATCTCCGACGCGAGGATGAGCGGGACCAGTTACGGCATGTGCGTATTGCATGTTTCGCCGGAAGCGTTCGTAGGCGGTCCTCTTGCATTGGTCCAGAACGGGGATATTATCGAACTGGACGTCGACGCGCGTCGGCTGGAACTGTTGGTGGACGACCAGGAACTGCAGCGTCGTCGGTCCGGATGGCAGCCTCCGGCGGCCAAATATCCACGAGGTTATGGCCAGTTGTTCACGCGGCACGTCACGCAGGCCCATGAAGGTTGCGATTTCGACTTCCTGCATCATGGGCCGAAAATCCCGGAACCGGATATCTATTGACCAAGCTGTTTACCCTCATTCAGACTAGGCCAGCGTCCGCCTTGCAATAGAAAGACGAGAATCGACATGGACACCCAAGCGATTACCCCTCAGCGATTATCTGCCTCGGTGATCGCCGTGCCCCCCTTGGCTCGTTCGGCCGATCTGAGGCTGGACATCCAGCAGAATCGCCGGATGGTCCAGCACCTGGAAGCGGGTGGAGTGTCCACGTTGCTGTATGGGGGCAACGCGGTGCTGTACCATGTGGCCTTAAGCGAGTACGCAGACCTGCTGCAGATGCTGAAGGAACTCTCTGGCGAGCAGACGCTGATGATCCCCTCGATCGGCCCCGCTTTCGGGCTGATGATGGATCAGGTCGCCGTGTTGAAAGATTTCGCGTTTCCGACGGCGATGGTCTTGCCACAAGTCGAAATCGCGACCTCCGACGGCATCGCGACCGGTATCCGGCTGGTCGCCGATCGTTGGGGCAAACCGGTGGTGCTTTACATCAAGCACGACGGCTATATCGCTGCGGAAACGGTCTCTCGCCTAGTGGAGGACGGGGTGGTCAACTGGATCAAGTACGCGGTGGTTCGCGACGACCCGGCCCAGGACGATTATCTGAAGGCATTGACCGAGCACACGGATCCGAAGCGAATTGTCAGTGGTATCGGCGAGCAACCTGCGATCGTTCATCTGCGAGATTTCTCATGCGGCGGATTCACATCGGGGTGTGTTTGCGTCGCCCCGCGGCTGTCGATGCAGTTGATGCACGCGGTCCAAGCTGGCAATTTTGATCGTGCGGAAGAGATCCGAGCCCTGTTTTCGCCGTTGGAGGATTTGCGAAACTCGATCCATCCCATCCGCGTGCTGCACGCGGCCGTATCGCTGGCGGGGATCGCCGAAACGGGGCCCATTCTGCCGCTGATGAGTCCGGTTGACTCGGGTGATCGGGCCGAAATCGAACGTGCTGCTCGAAAACTTTTGCAAGACAACGGAGAGGTTGCATGACCATCTACTACGCCGAGGGTTCTCCCGATACCGTGCTGACCGACCAGCAATTGCGATCCGCGTTGACGGAGTGTTTTGAGCGTCTGGGCGACCGTCGCCGGGTGATCGCGCTGCCGCCCGATTTTACCCGATACAACAGCCGGGGCGGATTACTGACTTGCATGACCTACGACCATTTCGGCGATCGTCTGACGGACGTCATGCCCGCCTTGGGTACGCACGTGCCGATGCCGGACTGGCAGTTGGAGAAGATGTTCCCGGGCCTGCCCAAGTCGCTGATCCGCGAACACCGCTGGCGGGACGATGTGCTGACCATCGGCCAGGTGCCGGTCGAGTATGTCAGCGAGGTGACCGAGGGGATCTGGACCCGACCTTGGCCGGCTCAGTTAAACAAATTGATCTGGCAAGGCGAGCATGATCTGATCCTCTCGATCGGCCAGGTGGTCCCACACGAAGTGATCGGCATGGCGAATTACAACAAGAACATCTTCGTCGGCACGGGCGGATCGCAGGGGATCAACGAGAGCCACTTCATCGGCGCGGCTTATGGCATGGAACGGATGATGGGCCGTGCCGACACACCCCTGCGACGGATCTTGAACTATGCGCAGGATCACTTCTGCGGCCACCTGCCGCTGGTCTACATCCTGACGGTGGTCGGCAGCGACGGCGCCGGCCGCCTGGTGACACGCGGGCTGTACGTCGGGGATGACCACGAGTGTTTCCAGCAGGCTGCCGAGTTGTCGGTGAAGGTCAACTTTACGGTGGTGGACCAGCCCTTTAAAAAGGTCGTGGTCTACTTGGACCCGGAAGAGTTTCACAGCACCTGGTTGGGCAACAAATCGATCTACCGCACGCGGATGGCCATCGAGGACGATGGCGACTTGATCGTGTTGGCGCCGGCGGT
>SKVE01000401.1 GCA_007129635.1 Planctomycetaceae bacterium | reverse complement strand
GCTACGCCATCCACTACGGCATGAATCACCCCCGGCTCCGCTTCGCTGCGTATGGGGCTGATTCAGCCTACGTGGATCGCTCCGCTAACGCTTGACTGACTGACCTGACTATTCCACCAAACTGAAGGCCAGGCGGAACCCGAGGTCGTTGTCCCGGTTCGACGGCGTGCTCCCGTCCCGATACGCCGACCGGCAGCTCCTCGCGTTGTGGGCCCAACTGCCGCCGCGGAGCACGCGGCTCGAGCCCGACGTAGCCCCGGTAGGATCGTCCAACGGCGAATTCGCGTAGTAGGCTTCGGCGTACCAGTCCGAGCACCACTCCCACACATTCCCATGCATATCGTACAGCCCCCAGGCGTTTGGTTTTTTCGTCCCCACAGGATGTGTCTTCTCTCCCGAGTTGCTGTGATACCAAGCGTATTCACCTAACGATGGTTCGGCGTCACCGAATGACCACTTCGTTTTGCTCCCCGCTCGGCAGGCGTATTCCCACTCGGCTTCGGTCGGCAGCCGATACACCCGGCCAGCACTCCGCTCGGCCGGCAGCGCCGAAAGTTCGCGGCAGAACTTAACCGCATCCTCCCACGACACTCGCTCGACTGGCAACTGCGCACCTTTGAAAATGCTCGGATTTGTCCCCATCACGCGTTCATACTGCTCCTGGGTCACTTCGGTAACTCCCATGTAAAACGGCTTGGTGATTCGCACCGTGTGCTTCGGCTGCTCGGACTCCCAGGCATCTCGATCGTTGTCCGGTGAACCCATGAGGAATTCGCCGGCCGGAATCAACGCCAGCTTCATGCCGATCGAGTTTTCGATCGTGCGGCCCGCTTGCATTGGCGTCGTTACTCGCGGCACGTACAAGGCGTAGCTGCGCGAATGCGGAAACTTTTCCAGGTTGTAGTTGCGGCTCGATTCGGCGTGACTCACCGAAGCGGCGAACGTACCTTGCGCCTGTTGTGATAGGCTCAAATTGACCGGCACTTGCACTCGACCCGACGAGTCCGTTCGCCCCGTGGCCAACAGCGATGGTCGAGTCCCATCTGGACCGCGATGGAACAATTCAACCGTCGCCCCTTCCACCAACCGACCATTGGCGTTCTCTTCCCGCACGATGAACGTGGCTACCAACGCGGTGTTCAAAGGTCGCGGCGCGATGGCCACGCGGGATAAGGCGAACACGCCCTCGGTCTCCGGGCCGATGACCCGCACCGGACGCTGTCTCGCGTTCAATTCCCGCTGCGCCGCCAACGGTACCTTTTCATATGTGTACCGATACAACTCATCCACGTTCACCACGCCGTCACCATCGAAGTCCGCGGCACCCGCCAAGCCTTCGACCAAAAAATACGTGAACAGGCCCTGTTGCTTGTCGCTCCACGCGTGCGAGACTTCGTCCCTGCGGCTGCTGGCCAACGTGATCAGCCCCTGGGCTTGGGTAAATGCCTGGCTCAGCTCTTCGCCCGACGCGCCCGTCGGTTCGCCCGAACGGACCGCACCGGCATGGCAGCAGTCGAGGATCAGCAGTTTCTGGCGAGCCTGGCAGTTCCGCATCATCTGACGCAACCGTTCGGTCGGAAAACCCGTCGCCCGCAAGTTGTCCTTCTCGCAATCCGCCGGTGCCAGAAAACCTTCGCCCGTGTCACGGGCGACAAACCCATGGCCAGAAAACGTCACCACCACCGTGTCTTCAGGGCGGCAGTTCTCCAGCCAATCGCCGATCTGACGCTGCAGGTTCAACCGCAACGGTCGCAAATGAGCCCGAGTCTGATCATCGGTGATCAGCAGTACTCGTTCTGGATCGAATCCGCCTTGCTTAGTCAACGTCTCGAACAATTTCCGAGCATCGGCCACGCAGTATTTCAACGCCGGGATCTTCGGGTCCAGATACTCGTTCACGCCGATTACCACCGCCCACTTCTGACCCTCATCGGCACTAGACACGCAGCGTGGGAACAACACGCAAAACAGAGTGAAACAGGTCAGAAAAACAGGGTGACGCATCAAAGGAACTCCGATTTGGAGAACGGAACACTCGGCAAGGGACGAGGGAAAGGGGAATACTCATCTTCGCTAGTTTACACTAATAACGGGCAAGAGACGCAAGTTCAGCGGAACAGACCCAGCGGAACAGACCCAGCGGGACAAGCCAGATCGCCATTCGTCACCGACGTAGCATCAGCCTGGCCTGATGGATATACAAGCCCGCAGCGCGAGCAAGGGACGTTGCGCCGTCACTCGCTTGCGCGTCGGGCTGGTATTTTCTCAGACCAGCCGACGGCCTCCCAAAGAATTTTTCCACGTCTTCCATTACTGTTTATCAGCGAAGATTAGTGTTCCCCCACTCCCTGCTCTCAGTATTCCGTCCCTGGTTTGACGTACCGGATATGGATGACTGCCAGCAGTGGTCCTGGCATTTCGTCGCCTTTGTACATTTCCGTCCGCGTCTGGTACTCGTCTCCCAATTCTGTTCCCAAACCACGTTCTCCGGTCCGTTTAGGCTTGGGTACCGGTTGATAAAACGCGGCGGTGATCAGACCGGCTTGGTCGGCGAATCCAATCCGAGCGGCTTGCGAATCCCGCGCATCCACCACGCGGAACGCATTGTAGTTGGCGTCGTCCCCCACTTTCGAGAAAAACCCATTGACGCTGTACACACGCGCGGACTGACCAGACGTTGGCGGCCCGAGCCGCCAAGCTCGGGCCTCGGCCAGATTCACCGGCTGCGCTGCCGTCGCCTGGGTTCTGGGTGCCGCTTCGACCTTGACCCCCTTGCTCAACGTCAGCTCAGGCAACGTGTTCAATCCGTCCACCAGCAATCGCATGAATACGCCGTGATCCCTGCCGTTCTCCACCTGGATTCGATACACCTCGCCGATGTTCAGCGGCACTCGCATCTCACCGTCTCGGAACACGCCTTTCCGCTCCTGATTGCCCACCATGATCCGGACTCGCAACGGGAACGCAGGATCGGCCAGCGGATGGCTGTTTTCCGAACGCTGTTCGATCCGGCTGATATCCGCCACTTGAGTCTGCGTTGGCGCGACGTGATCCGTTGGTGCGTCATAATCAGTAGGTTCGACGTTGACGCTCCGCCCCAGCATGGCCCACTCGGAATCGTTCAAGTCGGCTCGCACGGTGGTCTGTGCCACCAGACCGCTGTCATCGGTCCGCAGCAATTGACAGCGCAGCGTGACGGTACGTCCGTCGCGAGCGATCAGCGTACCGAGCGCCACCACCGGCAGCCTACCGGCTCGCTGGCCCAAATCTCTCAAAGCCGATTCCGAGCCGATATCCTCGATCTTGAACTTGGTCTCCTTCAACGCCTGGTCCAGGCGACGGCGATCGGCAACGTCGAAGCGGCCGGTGCCGCGGGTGAGCAACTGCTGCTGCAACTCGCCACCACAGTAGCGACCCAGCACACCGAAATCGGCCCCCAATACCTCGCGCGTGCCCGTGTCGGTAAGGAACTCGAGCACCCCCACCCTC
Organism: Planctomycetaceae bacterium; assembly: GCA_007129635.1. Taxonomy (GTDB): domain Bacteria; phylum Planctomycetota; class Planctomycetia; order Pirellulales; family Pirellulaceae; genus SKKK01. Next base: position 2,161 of record SKVE01000401.1, on the reverse strand, counting down.
GGCTGCCGGTTGATTTCCATCTGAACGGCAAAATATTCGGCCAGATCGACCAGCACTCGTTTCAACGACTGAGGCCGCACGCGACAGATGACCGCCGGATGATCCTCGTCGGCAGGCAAGCCCAGACGCTGAGGCTGTTGCCGGGCATCAAAACGCTGATGGGACTCCGCCGCCACCTGGCGTTGGACGTAGGCGGCCAGTTCGTCCGCCGTGAGCTGTCCATCGGCGTCGGCGTCGGCATGGCCTTTGAGTCCCTCGCCGATCCAGTACATCAACAGAGATTGACGACGATCGGTGTCGACCAAACTTAGCTGACTGGCGGAAGATGCGGCCAGCACGATTAGGCCGGGGACGTTGCTCATCGGTTGGGCTGCCTCGGCCGCCGAGATGCCGGGCGTATCACCGGAACCCGTGGCGTCGGATTGCAGCGTCTCGAGCACCAGCAGCTTGGTTTGTGCCGGGCAGGCAACCAATTGTTCTTTCAGCCACGACACCTTCACGCCCGTACTTGCCAAATCGGCGGGATCGGTGTCCCGGGCGGCCAGGTAGGTTTCGCCTTGACTATCCCGGAAAGCATGTCCCGCGAACGAGATCAGCAACCGATCGTTTGCGCCGACCTTGGACAACCAGATTGGCAATTCGTCCAGCAGGTTGGCGCGAGTCGGATGCAGTGCCGGATCCGCCGCCGCATCGACCAACTGCAAGACACCCGCCGAGCGGTAGCCGCCGTAACGAGTCAGCACTCGCGACAGTCCCATCGTCCCGTTGACGGCTGCGGACAACTCTGGCGCATGTTGGTATCCGTCGATCCCAATCAGAACAGCAAACTGGCCGGGGGAATCGGCAGCAGAAGAAGGCCGGGTGAAGAGGAACACTGACGACGTCAACAGCAGGGCAACTACCCAGCGACAATAACGTGACGCGGCGGTCATGGGAACTCCTGGTTGAAGGAACACTGATGGTTGCTCGCTCGGGATTAGGGAATACTAATCTTCGCTGATAAACACTAATGAAGAGTCGAAGATCGCCGTCTCAGACACCTTTTATTAGTGGTAATTAGTGCAGATTAGTGTTTTACCAACAGGACGCGCGGATGCTCATGGAATTGCGCGTCGTCGCGTTCGTGTTCTGTTTTTTCAAACGCACGGGCGGGACATTCGCCTCGGCGGGCTACAAGCCCCGTCCGTGCCGCACGGATTTGCCCTGGTCCAAACGGACCGGGGACGGGACTTGGTCCTGTTCGGTGGATGCATCCGCTTTCCAGCGAGCTGAAGGCCAGGCGGAACCCGAGGTTGTTGTTCCGGTTCGACGGCGTGTTCCTGTTCCGATACGCCGACCGGCAGTTCCTCGCGTTGTTGTTCCAACTGCCGCCGCGGTTCACGCGGTTCGAGCCTGAGATGGACAAATCCCTAACTCCTTCATAACTCGTTTTCGAAACCGTGTACAGTCTGCACGACCCACGAACGCAATCAGGGATTCCACGTGCCGGGCGGCTTCCTGCTGCGTCCACTGACCAGTCCGATAGTTGTTGTCGTATCGCCGCAGTTTGTCTCGGAATCGAGTGCGGCTGCGTTTGGATAACCCCAGGCGGTTCGGGAACACCCGAAAACCCAGAAATGTCATTCCTCGGGCACAGCGGTTCAAACAGGGCGGCTTCAGTTCTAGTCGCAGGTTCTTTTGAACAAATCGCTCTAAATCCCGCTGAACTTGTCCCAACCGCTGCTTGTCGCCGTCCCAGACCACGATGTCATCCATATACCGCACCGCGCCACGGCAGCGGCTAGTCTGTTGAATATGGTGGTCCAAGACGGACAAGTAGTGATTGGCAAAAAACTGGCTGGTGAGATTGCCGATCGGCACGCCGCAACCGGGCGTTACCTCGTATGAGTCGATCACGCCGTCGAACAGCGATAGCACGATGCAATCCTTGAACCGGCGGCGCAATTGCGCTTTGAGCGTGTCGTGGTGAATCGAGTCGAAGTATTTGCGGACGTCCATCTTCAAGAACCAGCCGCCGCAGCGGGCGAAACCCATCGCTCGCTTCAGAGCTCCATCGTGCCCTTTGCCCTTGCGACAGGCGTAGCTGTCGAAAACCTGGTACGCCTCGAACACCGATTCGGCCACGTTCAGCATTGCGTGATGGGCCACCTGGTCGCGGATC
>SKVE01000591.1 GCA_007129635.1 Planctomycetaceae bacterium | reverse complement strand
GAAATGCTGGCGGAGATTCAGGAATTGGTGGGTGCGGGAGTGCGGTGTTTGGGGCTGGCCGCGCTGGATGATACCGGGGTGGCTCGTTTTCACAATGGATACGCCAGCATGGCAGCGGCGGCGGGAATGTCAGTCGCCGCGGTGGCTCCCGAACAACTGGCACGCTGGGTGGGTGACCAAATCCGCGGCGGTACCCAAGGTGTGGCCGAAACAAACCTGGAGTCCGTCCGATGAACGCCTCCGAAAAGCCGTCCGATCGTCCACGCATCGATCCGCTGATCCTGGCCAAGTTCATCGACGCGGTGCCGGGACGCGTGCGAAAGCGATTGGACAAGGCTCCGGAAGCCGCCCAGCGTTGGCAATGGGAACAAGCGGGCGAAGTATGGCGAGTGACCTGCGATCAGGAAACCGTCACGCTGACAGCCTCGCATGGGATCGTGCGCTCGATGGAGTCCGTCGCGTGTACTTGTTTGTTGACCCCACGCTGCTTTCATGTGCTGGCTTGCTTGACGGCACTGGATCTCGCGGAATCGGCGGACCGGTTTCCCGAAAACACGTCGGAGCCGCCCACGGTCGTCATCGATTCCGCCATGCAAGCAGCGGCGGAACGGGTTCGAGACGAGCTGCGAAGATTGCTTCGCGTCGGCGGTCAGCGCGCCGATCTGCTGCGGCAGTCCGGATTGCTCCGCGCGGCCCACGGTTGCCGAGCGGTTGGCTTAGTCCGTTTGGCAAACACCGTGCTGCAAGTCCTGGAAAGCGTTCGGCGGCTCCGTTCGGGACACGCGGCGGCCAGCGCCAACACGTTAGCCACAGGAATCGCATCGGCCTTGCAGCAAAGCGAGCAACTGCTCCGAAACGATTCGCTCAGCCGAGCGGTGATCGGACAAGCTCGTCGCGATTTCGCGTCCTGCGATATCCGGAAGTTGATAGGAATCGGTGTGGAACCCGTGCTGACCTTAAGCGGGTACGCGGGCGTTGTCGTCTACCTACAGTCGCCCGATCCCAGCAACACACAGATCGAGCGGGAACTATTTACCGTCAATGACATACGGGTGGCGGAACAGGCCAACGATCCGCATTGGATTACCCAAGCCTATCGGGGCGGAATCGAATTAGGAAACCAAACGTTGCCCGCAGCCGACATCAGCCGCCGTCAATGGTTGGTCCAGAATCTGACCGTTTCGCTGGACGGTCGCCTGGGCAAGGGCGGCCGCACACGCTGGGCGCTCACCCAGCGCCCGGCAGAACAACGCCCTTTTTCGTGCGGCCGATTCGCCGAACCGCTGGCAGCTCAAGTTGCCCGTATCTTCAACCTAGCCAGTGAGACCGTCGACCGGCAGACTGCAGGCTGGGACCTGGTCGCCTTCCAGGCGGTGGTGCTGGGTGCTGAGGACGCCGCCTTGTGCGTTCGCTTCGATGATTCACCGCATCCGATTCGCCTGAAGATCGCCATTGATCATCCCGCGCTGCCGTTTCGCGAAAACCTGTCGTTGCTGGCCCGGTGCCCTGGTCTGGCCTTCCGCTGCCTGGGACGTTTGCGATTGCACGCAGCAGGGCAGGTGGATCTGCTGGCGATTGCAACGGCAGACGACACGACCGCCTGCCCAACCACGCCACGGCTCCGTCTTCCCGACCCATGGGATGGGCTTTGCAACGTGGGCTGCGACGTACTGGACCGTTGGAACGTGGAAGGCATTCAACGTTGGAGCGAACACGTCGAATTGGATGCGGAGCCCAGCGCGATGCCAGGCGAACCGTCCGCCAATCAACGGGATGGACTGGAACCCCTGCGAAGTCGCCAGATGGCGATTGCTTTGGGGGGCCGACATGCGGTCGCTACGATCCATTCGGAAGCTCATCGCCGCGATCGACATCGATTGTCCCAAAGGCACCAGCATACGGCTGCCAAACTGATCGATCTGACCGCGATTGCCGCCGGCGGCAATCGCTCGGAACCAGCGGCCCTGGGAACGGAGCGCGCCAACCCTCGTATTCCATGGGATCAGGTATTCTTGGCGAACCATCTTTACATCCAAGCGGCCTCGTTGCACCATCAACAGCAGCTTTGGTCAGCCATCGTCCAGGGTTCATCGGATGAATAAGCATCGGCAAATGAATTCGTGTGGCGTTTTTCAGAAGGGGTCGGGAGTCGTTTTCGGAGAGAGCGTTTTCCACATGGTTCGTTGTTGTCCGAAAACGACTCCCGCCCCCGTTCGCGTTGGGTACCACCATACGAAATCCGACAGTTATTGATTTGCCGATCCTAAGCGGAGTCTCCGTGCGCAGCCGTCGGCTAGGTCCTTCGGACCGGCCGATACATCGGCAGATGGCGGTAATAAACCTGCAGAGTCAGCAGGGATATGGCGTTGGCGTACATGCGTCCCCCCCGCTCGCCGCGGTCGGTGCCTTGCGGGTTCCAACTGCCGACTTGGTGTCCCGATTGTTCCTGGGTTCGGATCAGGTGTTCGCGCATCCGGTAGTTCCATAAATCGAACTCGGCGCCTTCCATGTGATGGAGGACCTGCGTTGCATGGTAGTAGTAATAGATCCGGCCCAGACTGCTCCCGGATTCGGACGGCAGATTCTCCATCAAGTACTGGCACCCGGCGATCAGATCCGGATGGTCTTTGTTCCATCCCAGGTACTGCCGCGTCAACAGCCCGGCGGCGGTCATGGTCAGGGTCGCCGCCCGTCCCGGCTGGTAGGCATAGCGGGACGTCTTGGCGTCTTCCGGACCGGCGGCACAGCTATCGACCAAGCGTCCCGCGCGGGTCAGCGGCGTTTTCAGCACGTCGATGCCACTCAATTGGGCACTGCGGATCGCCAGGAACACCCAGGCCGTGACCGACATATCGCCCGCTTCTCTCGGCTTGTACCACCAACCGCCACCGGCCTCGTGCTGCGAGTTCAGCCGGTATTTGATGGCCAGTTGGGCATGGATCCGGAGCCGGTCGCCCCGGGACAGTCCGTAGGCTTCGCACAACGCCTGGGTGGCGATCGCATGCGCGTACATGCTGCCTCCCAGGAATCCATCCTTACTGTCTTTGCTGCGGACTTGATTCCGCGCTAAGAAGATCAAGCCCCGTTCGACCACCAGCATGTAACTCTCCAATACCGGCGGGTCTTTGGGGGCGCGGGTGTGCGTCACACCGGCGCAAAGACAGGCAACAGCAACTGGGGGACGCGCAGCTCGAACGATTGGCTCGCCGTCTGTTCGTCCAGCTTGACCGTGACAGGAATGGATAGGACCAATTCCTGGTCGCCCAGCGCCAGGTCGGCGGCGACGACAAGTTGGGGGCTGGACTCGTCGGCGCCGATCGGCTCGGCCTTGACCGTCACGCCCTCGGGCACCGGTCCGGCCTCGACTTGAATTTCTCCTTCGTTCCCATGGCGTTCGACCACGACCTGCACGGTGGTTTGGTCGCCAGGCTTGAGGGTCACCGATTCGAATTCGGCCAATTCGATCGGATCAGGTTCGGGGGGCGGTGGCTCCGGTACACGCTCGACGACCTCGACCGGTTCCTCGACCACCGGTTCCGGCTTCGAGCCACAGCCGACCAACCACAAAACACAAAGCATTGCCCCGATCATCCGCCATTGAGCGCATGTTGCCATGACTGAACCTCCCGGCAATCGAAGTGGAAACCGAATTGTAAACCGAACGGAAAAAACTTGACGTGTGGTAAAACGCTGGGCGCTTTTCCATGATTATGTCCGGTTCTCCGCGCATGTCAACCCGGTGGGGTGCTTTGTCTGGGTCAGTGGGGGGTACCACTGCAGGTCAAGCCTGGCGTTCGCCTACCTCGCTCGACTGGCGGTAGCCAACAGGTAATGCCCTAGGACAATCGCCAGGAAAAACAACAAGGACTTCCGCAGCTTGAATGGTTCCAGGTACTTACCAGCCGATGTGTCGTAGCTGGTCGAAAGTATCAGCATCTGCGGCCGACGATGGAATCTGATCAGATGAGTCCACCGTGAAGGGTCGCGCAGCGTGGTGCCAGACAAGGCGTAGCATTCGCCGTTCAGCAAGATATTGCGGTACCATAACCGATCGATGTCCCGAATCCCAAGCGAGTGAGCTTGGTCGCTTTCAGAATGAATCGGCCTGACATGAAGCGGCAATCCGCGTTCGGCGGCATAGATCACTTCGGCAGCGGACATCGGAGTCTGGCTCGAATCGACGAACAACAGGTTCAGGTGCGCATCGACGAAGATCCACTTGTTCATGTCGCGATCCAGGTATTCCGTGGCGACATGCCCTTCCAGCCACAACACACGAGCCTGGCGTTGAAACAACTGCAGGACCTCGTTCAACAGAATGGCATGCTCGCTACACAGACAGTGTTCATCCATACCGTTGCGGTACAGATGCTCGGCGTCCATCGACTGGGCCTTGGGCCTTGTTGCGTCGGTGGCGTTCAAACGTGACCGTACCAATCCGACGCAACGAACCATCCATTCGAAGTCGTCAGCAGACGGATCCGCCAACCGGTCTTGCAGTTCGGCAATCGTGGTTTGTGAAAAAGTCGAATCTGGTAATCGGAAATCGATGACTGCTCGCCCGCCCTCCAAAGAGACCTTCCCATCCGCATCAGGAACCGTATCGAATGCTTCGTAGGGAAGAACGATCACCTGATGAATGGAATAGGAATACGTATAGATACAAGCGCAGCAAGCCACCACGACGAGGAAGGACATCGCGACCAGATATCGCAGAATGGGACGCAACGGGTACATGGGGCTTCGCCTGGGGACCGCTCTCCGCAACACGAAGCATCAACGCAAACGTACACTTCGTGCATTTCATCTGTCGCGCCCCACAGCCAAAACATGCTCTCTCAAGCCGCGCCCCCCCGGTTTATCTGAAGCCGGCGTCCCGGACGCCGTATCCGCCAGATGCCGGTTCTCTGATCAACCCCGCAGACGCCGGCAGGTTTCGGATGAAAGCCATATCCTTCGCCGATTGCCTCTACGGGGGGGGGCGACATCCGCAGCAGTTTTCGTCAGCCATCGTTCTGCGATCAATCGCCCCCCGTAGCCGAATTTGCCAAAATTTGGCCCCGGGAGCCTTCGATCGACAGCCGTTTCCCATACTCTCCGCTGCCACTCCGGCTCGTCCCTCGAATCGAAAGCCCTTCCGCCGACGTCGCAGCGTTCACCAGCCGCTCAACGCAGAATGTCCGTCCCGATCAGCGACGCGCGCCTCGCGTCATATTTCCGCGCCCGCCCCGCTCGACCGGTTGACACCCGCTTGCCAAACCAAGCACAGGCAATCATGATGAGTTGGGCTCAAGGGAGCAGCAACTCCCAACCGGTCAAGTCTCGGAGCGGAGCCCTCGCTCTTCTCCGAGGCGTTTCTTCAACACCACACCGTCACCTCCCCGACGATGCCCGGCCTTCCACTCTAATTGGTGAACTCCGCCGCGTCATTAGCAAACCGGCCCCTGGTCCCCAGCCCACCGGTACCCAATGATTCCGATCCGGTCCCCTGGCTCCCAAAAACTGGCTCCCTCCTAAGCCGGGCGCCGCACTGTCGCTCCGTCTTTCGCTGTTGGACGTTTGCGCCCGGTTTTTTGCTTTTCTGCTGGCGGTCCCGCTTTTCGCTGACGGCCCCCGGATTTGCTCGGATTTGCTACTCGGCCCCCAACTCTAAGGTGTAATTTTTACACCT
>SKVE01000085.1 GCA_007129635.1 Planctomycetaceae bacterium | reverse complement strand
TGTCCGACCCGTCCGATGTGTCCGACCCGTCCGATGTGTCCGACCCGTCCGATGTGTCCGATGTGTCCGATGTGTCCGATGTGTCCGATGTGTCCGATGTGTCCGATCCGTCAACCGGGTCAACTGGGTCGTCTAAGATGTGCCCTTCCGGTGGAACTAGTGGTGCCACACTTGGGGGTTCTGCGCCTGGGAAGGACAGATCGGGATAACTGGGCAACCGATCCAAGTCATCGGGGACCTGGGGATCGAAACCACCCAATCCAGTTTCTGGCTGAGGCGGTTCCTGTCGGTCGAACCAAGCGTACCATCGTTCGGTTGCATCCCCGGCCAACTCGTCAAACCGATCTTTTGCAACGCGGCCCAAAGCGGAATCGGGTTCGGCTTGCAAGACTTTTTCGTAATAGGTCCGTGCTTTCTCGGTGTCTGACAGCGTTTCGTAGGTTTGAGCCAAACCGTAGCGAGCGCGGGTGAGCAACATCGGTTGTCGGGCGGCGGCTTGTTCTACGGCCAGGAAATGTCCTTCCGCACTTCGCAACGACTGTTCCGCCTGCTCCCGATCGGAAAATATCTGGCCGGCGCCGGTGGCCAACATCAGGTCGCCCGCGGCCTGTTCGGCCCACAAGGCGGCGGGGTTTCCGCTGTGCAGACGAGCTACCTCGCTGAGCGCCTGCGGGTCTCGCATGGCAAAAGCCTGAAAGTAATCGCTCCAACCGGCTGCGATCCTGGCAAGTCGCTGGTTGTTAAAGTAGACGGCCACGATTGCCACCACGACCAAGACCACGGCGCCGAGCGCGATTTGATGCCAGTAGGGCTTGACGCTTTGCAGCCATTTGCCTAGTCGATCGGCCAGTTCGTTGGTTTGCATTTCGTGACGTTGTTGAGATTTCATCTCGCCGAGCGATCCATGCTGAAAGGAGGGGTAAACACTAAATTCCCAATCTGCTGCAAGTATAGAACTGGCGTATGGATAGCGTCAATAGCGGTGGTTGCTCCGAAAACCTGCGGTGGGGCCGTTTTACCAAAGCTGGTTTCCCTGGAAGAGACCTCGCCTGGACACCGACGGTGATCGATACGAGATTCATTTGTAAGCCCCGGCCAGACACTTCTTGGCAAGATCGCGGAAGGGGTCGGGAGTCGTTGATCTGCTTGGTTGGTTTCGTGGCGTCGTTAGCTCGAGCTGAAAACCCTGAAGCGCGTTTTGCGGCCATGACGGACCAGCAGATTCAACAATACGAAACCGAGGTGCGCGAGGCGTATCTGTCGGGCGATCGTTCGCCGGAGACGATGCGACGGATTGTCGATCTGGCGCTCATCCCCCCTCGCCTGAATACTTCGCCGTTACGACCTGGTTTCCCCGCCCGGCGGGCGATCCTTCTGCTCCAGACTCTCCGGCGACATGCCCAGTTGCCGCATCTTCCGATACAGGTTGGAACGATGCATGCCCAGACGTTCGGCGGCCTCGGTCATGTTGCCTCGCGCCGCCTCGACCTGTTGCTGGATGTACTGGATTTGGAATTGGCGAGTGGCTTCGTTCAGCGATTCGTGAAGCTGGAAGATCGATGGCATGGAAGGTTCGGGGGCCAGGATGAATTCCAGATCGCTGGCGTCGATCTTGTCACCCTGCGACAGGTATGCCAGCCGTTCCATCAGATTGCGCAACTCGCGAACGTTGCCCGGCCACGGATGCGCGAGCATGCGTTTGCGGGCGGCCGCCGTAAACTCTGGCACCGTGCGACGCGCTTTGCTGCAGAACGTTTCGAGGAAATGCTGAGCCAGCGACAGCAGGTCGTCACCCCGCTGGCGCAGTGGAGGCAATTCGAGGCTGACCACATTCAACCGGAAGAACAAGTCCTCGCGAAAACGTTTTTCGCGAACTAGCTGAGCCAGGTTTTGATTTGTCGCGGCGATCACACGGGTGTCGGTGGTAATGGGTCGAGACCCACCGACTCGCACCACCACTTTTTCTTCCAGCACCCGCAACAATTTAGCCTGGCCGCCCGGGCTCATGTCGCCGATCTCGTCCAAGAACAGGGTGCCACCGCTGGCCAATTCGAATTTCCCGGGCCGGGCGTCGTGTGCGTCGGTAAACGCCCCGCGTTCGTGACCGAACAGCTCGCTTTCCAAAAGCGTCTCTGTCAGCGCCGCGCAATTGACGGCGATCAGCGGCTGGTGCCGTCGCTCGCTGAGATAATGCACCATCTGGCTGACGACCTCCTTGCCGGTCCCGTTTTCGCCCAGGATCAGGACGGCCAGATCCGTGTCGGCGACGCGGGCGATGGTCTCGCGCAAGGCTTCGATCGCCGGGCACTGGCCGATCAACCGGACCCCGGCTGCGGCCTGGTCCGCCATCTGGTAGTGGACTCGCGCCAGTTGCTCGAATTGCTGGGTACTAGCCAGCGCCACGGCCGCGTGCGTTGCCAACTCGGCCAACGCGATTTCGTCTTCTTCCGTAAAATTGCCCTCGCGTTTGTTCAACACCTCGAAAGCGCCCAGCATCCCGCCTTCCGGCGTCCGCATCGGAGCACACAGCAGATTTCGCGTGCGGAAATTCAGTTGCTGGTCCACGCGGCGATCGATCTCGCCCACCGCCTCTTCCGCGTCCACACGACGCAATTGGCCACTCCGCAAGACCTCGCCGACCACGCCCACATCATCGGCGATCCGTAGCTCGCCGCCCTCGACACCCAACGCCGGTCGGCCTACCAGCGTCTTGCCACGCTTGTCCCACAGGAAGATACTCGCCCGCGCTGCGCCCAACAGACGAGTCGAAGCCTCCGCGATCTGCTGCAATAGCTCGTCGGTCCGCTGCGTCTGGCGCCATTGGCTTGTGATCTCCAAGATCGTCTGCAGCCGCTTGATCTGGCGCCCCTGGCGGTATCGAGTCCGTACCAAGCCAAGCGACGAATCCAGCCACTGAGCCAACGCGTTAGCACTCGATCCCCAACCCTCTGACGCGGGCGACTGGGCCCAAAACGCAATCAACTCGATTCGCGGCCGCTGACTCGATAAAGGAACCGCCCACCAATCACCATTGCGACACGGAACCTCCCGATCCAGAACTTCGCTGAGCAAGTCGTATGGCAGTTTCCGATCGAGTCCGGTTTGAGCCAAGATTCGCCACCGACCACGCTCGGCGCGCACCACCACGGCCGAATCGGCACCAGCGCCAGCCGCGACGGCCGGTAGCGCCCCGTTCAAAAACTCGGCCGGATCGTCATGCTCGGCCGACAACTTCAGCAACCGTTCCACCAATTCCATGAAATACTTCTCGTGGATCTCTCGTTAGCCCCTTACCAGGCCTTTGTTTCGAACCCGACCCGATTATTCCCGAAAACCGGGATCGGAACAAGCAACCAAGCCACACCACGCATCCCAGCACTTGAAAAATTGTGTTTCTATGCCTAGAATGTACATGTTAGCATGAACGAAAAACTGAATAACAGGAGATTTTAAGTGGAACTTTTGGCTACCGAACAACTGGTCAGTAGAAAATGTAAGCCGTGCGAAGGGGGTGTCGATGCCTGTACGTTGGACGAGGCCCGGCAGCAGCTTCGCAGCCTGTCAGGTTGGCATCTGGTCCGCGACGGCCAGCGCATTCGAAAAGAGTGGGTCGTAAGGCATTTCCAGGCAGCGATCGATTTCTTCAATCGGGTGGCCGAAGTGGCCGAGGAGGATGGCCACCATCCGGACCTGCATTTGGAGGGTTATCGAAACGTGGCCATCGAGCTTTGGACGCACGCGATCGGTGGGTTGAGCGAGAACGATTTTATCCTGGCGGCCAAGATCGACCAGATCCCCATCGAAGAAAAGCCGTGAGCACCTTCGCTCGGCCGTGGGGCACTCAATCGCGTTCAAAGGACTCTCTGGCGCCAACTCGAGCCCAGACGCTCTGGCGTTTTCCATCGCGATAGAACGCAACTTCGATACGCCGATCGATCGACAGGAGACTGATCAGATTGACCAGATGATCATCACTATCGATCGGCGTGTCATCAATTTGGACGATGACATCGCCTATACGAAGCAGTGCTTGAGCTGCCGGTGAATTCGGTGTGACTTCGGTGACGCGGGCCCCGCGGGCGACGGGCAACCCCAGTTCGTTGGCCTGCAAGGGGCCGAAACGTCGATCCAGTCGAACACCCAAGTAGGCTCGCCGAACATTTCCGCTCTGCACCAATTGACTCGCAATATGGATGAACATATTGATCGGGATGGTGAATCCGATCCCTTCGTTTCCGCCTGAACTGCTGGCAATCGCCGTATTGATCCCGATCACTTCGCCTCGAAGATTCAGCAGTGGCCCTCCGCTGTTGCCGGGGTTGATGGCCGCATCGGTCTGCAGAAAGTCCTGGTATTTCACGTCGCCGTTGCCCAACCGAAGATCGCGACGTCCTTTCGCGCTGATGATGCCATACGTCACGGAATGGCTGAGCCCGAAGGGGCTTCCCACGGCCAGCACAAAGTCGCCGATTTCCACTCCATCACTGTCTGCCAATCGAGCGGGGACCAGATCGCGTGAGGCGATGCGCATGACGGCCACGTCGGAGTGGCGATCGGTCCAGACGCGAACCGGGAACGTGATGCGACCGTCGGACAATTGAATCTGGATCTGATTCAATTCCGATTGGCTGATCACGTGTCGGTTGGTCAAGACGTAGTGTTGGCCCTCCAGTTGGACGATGACGCCGGAGCCCGCTTCTTCCACGGACCGCCGCGTCGACACGGTGGTGCCGACCAGGGACGTCTTTCTGGCTTGGATATGGACGACTGAGGGTTTGACGAAACGTACCACCTTCTTCAAGACGTTGCTTCGCCGTTCCAGTTCTGCGACTTCCTCCGCGATTTCCTCGAACAGACGCGAGTGCGTATCGGAGCTTGACGAGGCATCGGACGATGGTTCCGATGCTCGCACAGAAACGCTGATATAAAACAGCATCAGCAGCATCAGCACCAGTCGCCGATCAGCCCGGCCACACGAACGAAAGGTCATGCGTTCACATCTCCGATAGCGTTGCGGGGAATCGTCTAGCGAACATCCAGTTCGATGTCGCTGAGCATGACATCCGCATCGATGGTGGTCATATCAACCACACGAGACCAGTCACCAGGAGACCGTTTCGGCCCGCCTTTCTCCGATTCCCTTTGGCAGCGAATGCAAAGCGTTGCGTAGGGCAGGGCTTGGAGCCGAGCGAGCGGGATCGATTCCCCGCAATGACCGCAATTTCCGTACGTGCCTTCGCGCATGGAGACCAAAGCGTTTTCGATGTGAGCCAGTTCCCGACTCTCTACTTCGGCCAATTGCGAGCTGATCTCGTCCTGAGCTGCATCCAACGCATAATCGATCACATCACCATGCGTCTCGCCGCGCAGATCGTTCAGCAAGCTTAGATCACCCGCCAGCGCATTTCGCAGCGCGTCCCGACGTTTCAGCAGCACCTTCCGCAGGCTTGAGATGGCTTCGTTTCGAGTCATGTCCTTGATCCTGAGCTGTGATTGGGAACCCCACGCGACTGACGCTGATGGTCGAATTGACTTTGCGAACACGTTTTCTTCCGATACGCAGCCTGCTGCCCGGGTGTTCATCCCGGATCAAGGGACGCCCCGGTCCATAACGAGCCCCCTCTGGTATGGCTACCTATCAACGTCAGCAGATTCCAACATATCGATCGCATACCGAT
>SKVE01000578.1 GCA_007129635.1 Planctomycetaceae bacterium | reverse complement strand
GAAAAAAGAATGAAGCATTCTTTAATGAAAAGTACCACAGGCTCCCATGCACCTTCCGTGACTGTACGGTATTCAGGGGGGGTTGTCCAGTGGATAGGGTTCTAAGCCGAGCCGCTTTCGACTTCGCCCCAAAAAAAAACGCTCCAACCCGGATCGGGCAGGAGCGTTCTGAGTTACGGACGATATCGCTGCTACTTCGCGACTAAGTTGCGACCACTCGGCAGCGCTTCTTCGTCAGCGTGCAGCACTTGCAACCGGGGCATTCACAGTCGGTGCTGCAGGCGCACTGGGTGCCGCACGGGCACGTTGCACCATCGGCTACGGCCGTCTTGCAGCACTTGCCCGATGCCTCGCAACAGGTACAGCCCGGACACTTGCAGGTTGCCGTTGCCACCTTGCAACAGGTGCAGCCGGGGCATTGGCAGTCAGGCCCGCATTCGCACTTTTCACCACAAGGGCATTGGCAATGCTGACGTGCGGCCGCCAAGCAGCAGGTGGCTACCAGCTTGCAGCAGGTGCATCCCGGACAAACGCAGTCCGGCCCACAATCGCACTCCTGGCCGCAGGGGCAGCGGCACTCCTGCTGGGCTACGGTGGCACAGCAAACAGCGGCTTCCTTGCAGCATTTGCATCCAGGGCATGTGCATTCAGGACCACAATCGCAATCCGTACCGCAAGGGCACTCACACGCCGCCTTGGCAGTCGTTTGGCAACACGCACAGACCACGCAAACGCATTTTGGTTCACAGGGACAAACCGGTGCTTGAGCCGCCTGTGGCGCAGGCACGGTGAGCATCGACACAAGAATCAAATTCGCAAACATCTTACTACTCTCCTACTGAGATTTAGATCAATCAAAAACTGGCTGAAGTGAAGATTTCGACGCTCGAAAACGTCGTTGGAGCCAATTTCAAATGATCCACACGCACAGCAGGCTTTGCAGTCGCGGTTGAGTCCGTACGGCTGCGGCCGAGGAAATGCCGCGTTGACGCTCTTGTGAAAAGACGTCAGATTCCCAACGATCCACACACCACACAAAAAAGAGGGTGTCTGGCTGGTGGTGCTGGCGAGTTGAAGAGGGCAGGGGGGCCACCCGCTCGGTCAGAGCTTGCCAACAAGGGCAGGGGGCCCTTTCGGGATGCCGCACTCTCATCGCAAAACGGTCATCAGGGCAGGTGTTACCAGACGTTGCACACAATGGCACCGCCGCGTCAGGCAGACAACACGCAGACTGAGGACCATCCGACAAGGAACGGCAGCAGGCCGTTCGGCCCGGCAAGATGCAACCACACGCCAGGATGGCACTCGCAACGCCCGGCAGTTGAACGATCATCCCCAGGCAGCAAGCCAAGATGATACCGCGTTGTGGAGCCCATTTTGTCATCGGATGATTTCGACGGTGGCGAAACTGGAGAAGTGCCTTTTGAGCATCTGGTTCATTGTAGCACTTCACCAAAACTCTGCGATACCAAACATAGGGGGTTCGAAGTGTAGCGTCTATCCAGCCACCGCCTGAGTTCGGCATTCGGTGATCGTTTCTTCAGAAAAACTGGTGGATATTTCTCATTTTATCCAGACTTCCCATTTTTTCATGGTAAGTTTCTATAGCCAACAATATCGTTGCAGGCGATTCGGATCGCCAAGTCGACAAAGATTACCTGATTGATGATGGAGCAACGCCGGATGACGACAACCCATTTCGAAACCCAACCACTCGCTCAGCAGGACTGCCTCAGCCGCAATGCCCCCAGTCAATTTCGCAAAACCGATCTCGCGCACAGCGATCAGGACGCGGAAACACAGCGGAGCGGGCGTCGCAGCAAGGTCTACCGGCGTCGCCAAATCGACCCAACCACCTGCGAGAGGGATTATTCTCAGGACGAGATCGACTTCATGCAGGCGTTGGACGCTTACAAGCGAAAGAGCGGCCGGATGTTTCCAACGTGCAGCGAGATCTTGGAGGTCCTCCGAACCTTGGGGTACGTTCGTATCCCGGCCGACGCCGAGTTTGCCACGGGCTGAACGGTTTGGTGGTCTGGGCCTGGATTCGTGATTTCCTGATCCCTGATCGGCGATTTCAAACTGCTATTGCCGAGAATACGGCTTGCGGCTAACCTTCGCATCGCTTTTCGAGCCACCGCTTCGTAGCGGGAGCTGGATCTCGATTCGACATGTCCTGTCAGCAAAGCGTGTTAGCCGTGAGCCGAATTGAACATTTTGCCTATGCCCCATGCTTTCGACCGAGGGTCTTGCGTACCCTTCTCGTTCTGCTGGTAATCCCTGCGAGCGGCTGCAAGATGGCCGCCGATGGTCAGAATCTGCAGGGCGTTCGACTGTACCAACAAGGCCAGTACGATGCGGCCATGCATACGTTCCAGAAAGCGGTTGCCAGCGATCCCAACAATGCGGACGCGTACTACAACATGGCGGCGACCGTTCATCGTATGGGGGTCGCTCGCAACGACAGCGAACTGCTGGGACAAGCGGAGACGCTCTACAACCGCTCCCTGGACCTGGATCCCAACAACACGGAGTGTTATCGAGGTTTGGCGGTGCTGCTGTCCGAGACAGGCCGCTCCGATCGCGCTTTTACCCTCCTGAATAACTGGACGATGCGGGATCCGAGAAACTCCGATGCTCGCGTCGAATTGGCGCGTCTGTATGAGGAGTTCGGCGATGTCGACAAAGCCAAGGCGCAATTGGCTGAAGCGTTGCAGGTCGACCAGTACAGTGCCCGTGCTTGGAACGCGTTGGGCCGGCTGCGCGAACAATCGGGAGATTACGTGCAAGCCCTGGCCAACTACCAGCAGTCATACAGTCTGAATCGCTTTCAGCCCCAGGTCGCCGAGCGGATCGCCTCGTTGAACCGATCCATCGCTCATAACAGCACCCAGCAGGCCCCTGGAACGCGAACCGTGACCTCAACGCCGCCCGTCAATCGTTGAGTCGGCATCGGAACGGCATGCCGTCTCCGGTCTGTTGATCATGGGCCGCTTACTGCACTTCGAGCATTCACCTTTTCGATCTATTGGCCGCACAAATTCTGTCACGCCCGCGGCGATGGTCCTTCTCAGCTTTTCATTTTCCCCTTACAATCGGAACCTTCGACGAAGGACTCGGACGCTCGCGGAACTGAGTGTTGCCGCCAAAATGACGCGCCCGAATAAATTCCCCACCTTGATAGAGTCATGGTGCCCAAACGATGACGGATCGCATGTACAATTTTTCGGCAGGACCCGCCACGCTGCCGTTGCCGGTGCTCCAGCAGGCCCAGCGTGACCTGCTGGCGTTACCCGGCGTCGGGGCTTCGATCCTGGAGATCAGCCACCGCAGCAAAACATTCGCAGGGATCCTGGATTCCGCCAAGAAAGGGCTCACCGAGCTACTTTCCATTCCCGATAATTATCGGATCCTGTTTTTGCAGGGTGGTGCACGACTGCAGTTCTCCATGGTGCCCATGAATCTGCTGACGGCCAATACCCCATCGGCGGATTACATTCTTACCGGATCATGGGGGAACAGCGCGCTGAAGGAGGCTGCGAAAGCCGGTCCGGTACGCGTGGCCTGGGATGGGAAAGCCGATCGTTACGACCGGCTGCCCGCGTCAAACCAGCTTGAATTGAGTTCGGACGCGGCTTACGTTCACATCACATCGAACGAGACGATCGAAGGCGTCCAGTTTCGCGAGGAACCGGAAACCGGCCAGGTCCCTCTGGTGTGCGATGCGTCCTCCGATTTTTTGCATCGGCCGCTGGATATGACGCGTTACGGCCTGCTCTATGCGTGTGCTCAGAAAAACGCGGGCCCCGCGGGCCTGACCCTGGTGATCATCCGCGAGGACCTGCTGGCTCGCAGCCCGGCCGATTTGCCGGGGTACCTGAACTATCAGATCCATGCCGACAACGATTCGTTGTGGAACACACCGGCCGTATTCGGGATCTACATCTTCGATTTGGTCGTCCGCTGGTTACAGCAAGAGATCGGCGGCTTGGACAAGATGTACGCTCGAAACGTCGACAAGGCTCGCATGCTGTACCAAGTGATCGACAGCAGTAACGGATTCTATCGAGGGCACGCGCGGGCGGAGGATCGATCGGTGATGAACGTGACATTCCGCTTGCCCGACCAGGAACGGGAGAAAGCGTTCTTGGCGGCAGCCGAACACAACGGCCTGAGTTCGCTGAAGGGACATCGCAGCGTCGGCGGCATTCGGGCTTCGATCTACAACGCCATGCCTGTCGAAGGGGTTAGCAGCCTGCGTGACTTTATGCAGGACTTCGCAGCTCGGCATGCGAGCTGATCGCCTCGTGAAACAACCGCCCATCGTTTTTCGCAAGCAACAATAAGGAACGGCAAATGCAGAAGGTGATCGTATTGGACGACCTCGCACAGGAGGGACTGGACCTGCTGGCCGCCGCCGAAGGCATCACGTACGAGATTCGCACGGGCCTGAAAGGCGCCGAATTGCGGGCGGCTTTGTCCGATTGCGATGGCGCGATCTGTCGAAGCGGCGTCAAGATTACCGGGGACGTGCTGGCAGGCAATCGCCGTTTGCGAGCCATCGCTCGAGCCGGGGTGGGGACGGATAACATCGACAAGACGATGGCGACTCGGCAGGGGATCGTCGTGATGAACACGCCCGGCGGCAATACACTCAGCACGGCCGAACACGCGTTCGCTCTGATGCTGGCCCTGTCGCGTAAAATAGCCGCCGCGCATCAGGGGCTGGTCGAAGCCCGGTGGGATCGCAAATCCTGTATGGGCAGCCAGTTGGCCGACAAGACGCTGGGCATCGTGGGCTTGGGACGCATCGGCCGCGAGGTCGCGCGGCGGGCGCTGGCCTTCGACATGCGCGTGATCGGCTACGATCCGTTCCTGACCGCTGAAGCAGCCACCAAGCTGGGGATCGAGCGGGCCGAAACCGTCCACGAGATGCTGCCACGCATCGATTACTTGACGGTCCATACCCCGTTGACCCCTGAAACCAGAAATCTGATCAGCTTCCCGGAACTCGAACGGATGCGGCCGGGCGTCCGCTTGATCAATGCGGCACGCGGCGGGATCGATGACGAAGACGCCCTGGTCGAAGGCTTGAAAAGCGGAAAACTGGGCGGCGTGGCCCTGGACGTGTTCGTCAACGAACCATGTACCGACAGCCCGCTGTTCCAGATGCCCAACGTCGTCTGCACACCGCATCTGGGGGCGAGCACCGAAGAGGCTCAGACTCAAGTGGCCGTCGAGGCCTGCCAGTTGATCATCAATTACCTGACCTCCGGCGAAATTCGCCATGCCGTCAACACGGCATCGGTCGACCCCAAAACATTGGCCGTGCTGCGCGGATACATCGACCTGGCTTATCGGCTGGGGCGATTCCAGGCACAGTACCAGAACGGAGCAATCGAAGCCTGCGTGTTGCAATATCGCGGCGAGGTGGCTGATAAGGCGACCCGACTGTTGACCTCGGCATTCTGCGCCGGTCTGCTCGAAGGGGCCATGGAAGAAGAGGTGAATATCGTCAATGCCGATGTGCTGATGCGGGAATTGGGCGTCGAGTTGACAGAAGAGACGCAGGTCAAGGCGGGCGTCTTCAGTTCGTCGATGACGGTCGAGTTGATCCGCGATGGTCAAAAAATAATCGTTGGCGGTACGCTGTTCGGCAACAACATGCCACGGGTGATCCGCTTGGGCGACTATCGGCT
>SKVE01001020.1 GCA_007129635.1 Planctomycetaceae bacterium | reverse complement strand
AGGGAATTCAATGGGGCGAGCAACACGGTGTCGATCCTTCGGATTTCTCGTACGGGGGTGCTGGGTACGGTAAGCACGAACGGCCGGATCTGTCGAACACGTCGTTCCTGATCGAAGCGCTCCGTGCCGTCGGCAACGACGAGAACAGCGAAGCGATCCAGCGTGCGTTGATCTTCGTATCGCGAAGCCAAAACCTGGAATCCGAACACAACACGACTCCGTTTGCGACAAAGAACGAGGACGGTGGGTTCTATTACACGCCGGCCGCCGGGGGCAGCAGCCAGGCCGGTGAGACGCCTGCGGGCGGTCTGCGCAGTTACGGATCGATGACCTACGCAGGACTCAAGAGCATGATCTATGCCGGCGTGGGGCCCGACGACCCTCGAGTGCAAGCGGCCGTTTCGTGGATCGAAAAGCATTACGATCTTTCGTCCAATCCGGGCATGGGCGATGCCGGCCTGTACTACTATTACCACACGTTTGCCAAAGCACTGGACGCGATGGGGTATGACCAGTTCGTCGACCAGCACGGTAACCGCCACGATTGGCGTGAAGAGCTTCGGATGGAGTTGGCTCGGCGGCAGCATCCGGAGGGTTTTTGGGCCAACTCGAACGAACGGTGGCTGGAGGGCGATGGGAACCTGAGCACCGGATACGCCTTGTTGGCGCTCGCCTATTGCAAACCCTCATCTTCCAGCGATGATGATCGTCACGATTGACGGCCCGGCGGGTGCCGGCAAATCGTCGGTCGCCAAGCGATTGGCGGATCGGCTGGGATACGACTTCCTGGACACGGGAGCCATGTACCGCGTGGTGGCGCTGGCCGGACTGCGAAGCGGTATTGACTGGGACGATGCGGATGCGGTGGCCCAGTTGGTTCGGTCTGTCGACATCCGATTCGAAGATCCCCGTATTCTGTTGAACGGCGAGGACGTTTCCGGCGCGATCCGCGCGAACGAGACGACCGTAGCGGTTCGTCATGTGGCCGATCATCCGGACGTTCGGCAGCATCTAGTTTCGCTGCAACGACAATTTGCGGTTGGCCGGAACCTGGTGACCGAGGGTCGCGATCAGGGAACGCTGGTCTTCCCCGGCGCGGCGTGCAAGTTCTTTTTGAATGCCAGTGCCCAGGAGCGAGCGCGACGGCGCGTGGCGGACCTGCGAGTTCGGGGGCAGGAGGTGCCGTTCGAGGACATTTTACGGCAGCAGCAGCGGCGGGATGACGAGGACCGTCAACGTCCGCTGGGTGGGCTGATAATGGCCGCTGACGCCCTCCAGATCGACACCGATGGTATCTCGCTGGACCGAGTGGTTCAGCGTTTGGAGCAGATCGTTCGCCGGCGCGTCGAGCAGTTGGCAGGCGAGCCGACCGCCGACTCGACCGATAATCAGTCTTGAGTTTTTCCGGAGGCGGTCGATGTCCGAGCGGTCCTTTTCCAAACGCACGACCTATGCCGTGTTGCAGGTGTTGGCACAGGGGCTGGGGATCCTTGTGTTCTCGATCCGTTGCCTGGGGCGCGAACACATTCCTATCGAGGGTGGTGTGTTGGTCTGCTCGAATCATCAAAGCTTTTTCGACCCGATGCTGGTCGGGATGGGGTTCCGGCGGCGGCTGAACTATCTGGCTCGAAAGACCCTTTTCCGCTTTTTTGCGTTTCGTTGGTTGATCGAATTTTTGGACGCGATCCCGATCGATCGGGAAGGCGGCGGATTGGGTGGCTTGAAGGAAACGCTCAAGCGGTTGAAACGGGGCGAGTTGGTTTTGATTTTTCCGGAGGGCACGCGCACTCGAGACGGGGAAGTGGCGGCCTTGAAGCCCGGCTTTGTAGCCCTGGCGCGGCGCAGCAAGACCCCGCTGTTGCCTGTGGCGGTAGATGGCGCCTACGAGGCCTGGCCGCGCGAGGCCAAGTTTCCTCGGCGATCGCGGGTCAGCGTATCGATCGGCCCGCCCATGATGCCCGAATACGTTCGGACGCTGACCGACGAACAATTGGTCGCCGAACTGGAACGGCGGATCCGTCACTGCCACGCGGTGGCGCGACGCATGTGTCGGCGCTAGGCTGGGACCGATGCCAGCAGCAGATGCCCAACCTCTCGCCCAAAGACGCGGAGTCGGGTACAATGCCGCGTATCACTCGAATCGGCCGCAACCGTTGAAAAGGAACGGATGAGCTTTCACGTCGATCTGGATGTTTTCCGAGGTCCTATGGATCTGCTGCTGTACCTTGTTCGCAAGAGCGAATTGGAGGTGACGCAGATCTCGGTAGCGACGATCACCGAGCAGTTCTTGAGCTATCTGGAGATCCTTCAGGAACTGGACGTCAATCTGGCGGCAGATTTCATCGAGATGGCCAGCACGCTGATGGAGATAAAATCTCGGATGGTGCTACCCCGAGGCGGCGAGGAGACTGAAGAGATCGAGGACCCGCGTGAGGAACTGGTCGAACGGCTGCTGATGTACAAAAAGTACCGTGATGCCGCCAGCATTCTGGATGAACAGAGCCGCCATTGGCAGCAGCGATTACCTCGATTGTCTGACGACCTTCCGCCTCGCCGAACGGAACCGGCGGTGCAACCCATCCAGGAACTGGAATTATGGGATTTGGTTAGCGCGTTCGGTCGCATCGTTCGGGACAGCCAAGTACTACAACCGGCCAGCATTGTCTACGACGACACGCCCATCCATGTCCACATGGACGTGATCCATCAGAGGCTGATCGAGCATGGGCGTGCCTCGTTTTCGGAGATGTTCCAACCCGGGATGCACAAATCGACCATGATCGGCGTCTTTTTGGCGATCTTGGAATTGGTGCGGCACCACAGCGTCCGCACGGAGCAGGAAGATTTGCATGGCGAGATCTGGATTCTGCCCGGAGCGGCGTTTCACGAGCAACTCGATCTGTCCAATGTCGACAACTATGGGCAGCCACCCAAAGGGCAGGTCGAGCGGGGCGAGACGGGCTCATCCAGCGGGGAAGAGACAGCTCGCGAGACGGCTCGTGCGACTTGACGCCCCCTTTAGACTGACGCTCATCACGGGATCGGGCGGCATGAAAAAGTCGCACAATCCGTCCAGTCGCTTCCATCTGAAGATTGAACTGGCAATGCACGGATTTGGTCTTTGTCCTTTGAGCTTCTTTTGATTCTTCCCCGCTGGAATTCGATGATAAAATGGATTAGCTGGACAAGCAAGAGCGGCACTACTATTGACTCTTTGGACCGGTTTGGAAGCTGCGATGGAACGTCGCATTGTGATTACAGGAGCAGGATGTATTACGCCTCTAGGGGTAACCCCCTTGGCGTTGTGGAATGCGCTGATAGAGGGTCGATCCGGCGTGGGACCGCTGACTCTATTTGACGCCAAGGTCTTTCCCGTACGGATCGCTGCCGAAGTTCGGAACTGGGATCTCTCGGAGGTTTGCGAGCATGCCGACGATCTTCGCCGACATGCTCGGCAGACGCATTTCGCTATCGGCTCGGCTTTGGCCGCAGCTCGATCCGCCGGGGTTTCGGACCTGACAATCGATCACAATCGATTGGGCGTCTACACGGGCTGTGGCGAGATCTACCCGAACTTCCAGCAATTCTGCCGCTGGATGGCTGCAGGAACCTCCGAGCAGAGCTTCGAAATTAGCGATTTTCTGCAGACTGCCCAAATGTCCTGTCCGCCGGACGAGCAGATGATCCTCGAACCTAGTTCGGCGGTGGGGTTGATCGCAGGTCTGTTGGACGCCCACGGACCGAACATCAACTATACGGCGGCCTGTGTCAGCAGCAGCAAGGCGATCTGCGACGCGGCGGATGCGATTCGCTACGGTGATGCGGACATCATGCTGGCCGGTGGCGCTCACAGCATGATCCATCCTTTTGGGCTGACCGGGTTCCATCGCCTCTCGACACTCAGCACGTTCCAGGGCCCGCCCACCGAGGCCGCTCGGCCTTTCGACCGCGAACGCGATGGATTTGTGGTGGGCGAGGGCGGCACGATGTTGGTCCTGGAAGAATTGCAGCACGCGTTGCGTCGTGGAGCCGAGATCTGGGGAGAATTACGAGGATGGGCGACAACCCACGACGCGTATCGGATCACGGATTTGGAGCCTGAGGGGCGAGCGGCGGCTCGTTGCGTGGGCTTAGCCCTGCATCAAGCCGAAATGAATCCGGAGGACATCGACTACATCAACGCGCATGGATCGGGAACGGTCGTCAACGACAAGACGGAAACGTTAGCGATAAAGCGATCGCTGGGAAACTGGGCGTACCACGTGCCGATCTCGAGTACCAAAAGCATGACGGGTCATTTGACGACCGCGTGCGGAGCGATCGAGGCCTTGATTTGTGTGATGGTGCTGCGTCACGGCGTTGCACCGCCGACGATCAATTACACCACTCCGGATCCTGCGTGCGACCTGGACTACGTGCCCAACACGGCCCGCCCCATCCTATGCAAACACGTCATGAACAATAGTTTCGGATTCGGTGGACAAAACGTGGTCTTGATTTTTTCGCGATTCGAGCGGTAATCCATGCCGATTGGGTTTCCCCGTCCCTGCTTGGCGGTCCCCAGCCGTCATGGTAAAATCCGGAGCACCATGTCATCCTGGCCACTCATTTCGCACTTTGCAAGCATGTTGCAGAACCCGCAGGTCGGGTTCCGAGCTCCGGAATTGCAGCGTTGCTCGGTCGAAATGAATCAGTTGGGACAGCCCAAGGCCCGTAGCGGTAATTTCGCCACCGTCTACAAGGGATATCGACCGGATGGCAGCGAGTTTGCGATCCGTGTGTTCAATCGTCGCCAGGACGAGCGTTTGGAGCACTATCGAACGATCAGCGAGTATTTGGAACACCGATCGATCTCCAGTATCGTTTCGTTCGACTACAACCAGCGCGGGATCCGATCTGCGGGGGACGGCAAGTATTATCCGTTGTTGATCATGGAATGGGTGCCGGGTATCACCCTGTTCGAATGGACGCGAGACCGCTGTCGCGAAGGTTACGCCCAGGCGTTGCAGATCGCGGCGGACGTTTGGTTGCACCTGGTACGGGAACTGGCCGAACACGAAGTCGTCCATGGGGATCTGCAGCATGGCAACGTGATGGTTTCGCCGGAAGGTCATTTCAAGCTGGTCGATTACGATTGCATGTGCGTTCCCTCGTTGATCGGCCGCCGCAATATGGAAACTGGCCTGCCGCCGTATCAGCACCCAGGGCGGAACGCGGATACCGTCCTGTTTCCCGGTTTGGACAATTTTTCCGCGCTGTTAATCTACGTGGCCCTTCGGGCGCTGGCCGCCCAGCCGCTGTTGTGGATAACGTACGTGGACCAACCGGATTATGACCGCATCCTGTTCCGGGACGAGGACTTCCGCACGCCGGCCGCATCGCCGTTGTACCATGACCTGTTGAACTCGCCGGACGAACAGGTCCGCGATTTGGCTCACTACCTGTTCGAGTTGTCGCGTTACGCATTGCACGATGTGCCGCCGGTGGACGAGGTGCTGTTGTGGTGTGAATCGGTCGAAGATCTGATCGCAGATCAACAATGGGACAAAGTCGTTCGGCTAGTCGAACGAATGGGTCCCGACGAACACATCTCGCCGGACCTGCAGCCTTTGGTGACGGACGCGCAACGGCGCGTCGCGTGTCGTCGCGAGATCGAGGAGGCGTTCGAGAAGGGCGACGAGGAACGTATCGAGCAATGCT
>SKVE01000612.1 GCA_007129635.1 Planctomycetaceae bacterium | reverse complement strand
CCGAACGATACGGCGCAGGCCGACAACAGGCAGACGATCACCAGCAACAGCAATGGGGTTGTACTTCTCATGGTAGCGGGCTCCTTGCTTCGCACAAATCGATGGTTCGGAACGATCACCTAGAGCGAGTCACACCTTGTTTGTCGCGTGCTCGCGAATCGTGATTGTACCCGCGTGTTTGCCACCCTGTCCACACAGTGCGTTTCTCGGTTCAAGCGATTCGCCACCACTTCACTTCGTCGTCATGCTCGAGGTGGTTGCTCGGCTTGACCGGCGGCGCCTCGGGGATTAGTTTGAATTCGGAAAGGCGCGACATGGTGCCGTGTCGGAACCCTGACAGAAGTTTTGCCAGAGCCACCTTCATCTTGGATCGGTAAGCGGCTCTCCATTTTGCTCGGGAGGACAGACGCAGATGCGGTGTGCAAAGATGACGGTGGTTGCTTCGGTGACCGCGATGATGGTTCTTGCGTGCGGGGCGGCATGGGGCGCGGATTACTTCCTGGCACCGACTGGCGCTGACGCAAATCCGGGAACTCGCGCGGCACCGTGGCTGACACTGGCGAAAGCCGGGGCGACGGCCCAGGCCGGCGATACGGTGACCCTGCTGGCGGGCGAATACCCCGGAACCCTTGTGCCGGCAAACAGCGGGACCGTCGAGCAACCGATTGTCTTCCGCGCCGAACCGCGACGGAGTGCCCGGCTGATCGGCAACGGCGACATCAGCTACTCAATCCTTCTGCACAACCTCTCGCACATTCGCATCGAGGGCCTGTACATCGGACCGCAGCCGAAGCAAGGCCGGTGGGCGCAACTGTTGAACTGCTCCCACGTGATCATCGATGACTGCCGTATGGAAGGCTCGCAAGGCTGGCGGGAACCGATCAGCTTCTCGCACAGCACCGACATCCAGATGCGTAACTGCCTGATGCACAGACACGTGGGCATCAATATGCTGCAGATCGGCCATTGCACTCGCGTATTGATCGAGGGCAATGCCATCAGCCGGGTCGGGCACAGTCCGGTGTACCTGTCGCCGCGCGGCTCGAACCGCAACATCGTCATGCGCGGGAACGTCTTTCACGCCGCCTGGGGGCGCAACTTCGAACACTTCGGAACTCAGGAAACGCTGTTTGAGCACAATATCATCACGCATGCCTTCAACAGCGGTCGGTCGGGCAGTGCCAACGCGAAATTCGCCACCACGCGTGGGATTTTCCGCTTCAACCGCGTCTTCCGCAATCCGCATGGAGCGATCCACCTGTACCCGTCGACGAACATGGAACTGGACACGATACGCTTGTACAACAATGTCTTCGACGACAACGGTCACTACGGCATCGCGGTCTCGCCCACGGCCGACCAGACCCGTGACCTGATCTTCGCCAACAACATCTTCAGCCGCAACGATCCCCACGGGACGCACCGTCAGATAAGACTGGGGGGCGGCACGGCCGAACTCGTCCGGCTGATGAACAACGTTCTCACGGCGACGACACCGGGCCTGCCGATCGTGGTTGACCACGGCGGATCGCACACCGTCACGGATGTCCAAGCCGAGCCCTTTCTGGCCGCGCATGGCCCGCGCTATGTGGGCAACGTGGACGTCGATCCAGGCTATACAAACCCGACGATCTACGACCATTCGCTGCGCGCGGACAGCCCACTGCGCGACGCGGGCATGTTCCTAACTCGCACGGTCGGCGCGGGACAGGGGACGCTGCTGGCTGTCGAAGACGCCGCCCCCTTCTACGACGGTTACGGCATCCAGGGTGAGCGGGGCGACTTGATCGCCGTGGGAACCGCCGACCGCCGGGCACGGGTCGTCAAGGTCGATCATCAGGCCAACACCCTGCTGCTGGACCGCGACCTGAACTGGCAGACCGGCGATGCGGTGAGTCTGCCGTGGTCCGGTGAAGCGCCCGACATCGGCGTCTACGAACACGGCACCGCCGGGCGCGCAGCCGTTCAAGTGTCGGTAGAGCCCTTCGCCGTGCGACCCGGCCAGGAAGTGACGCTGCGCGCAGTGGTCCACGGCGACGCACAACCACGGGAAGTCCGCTGGTGGCTGGGGGACGGAAATGTCGCCACGGGCGCCAGGATTACACATCGCTATGCCGAGGCGTACGACTACGCAGTCCGCGTGCTCGTCATCGACGCGGCGGGACAGGCACACCGGGCGGCGGGATACGTCTGGGTCGCCGAGCCCGTCGATCGTTCCAAGCCGCTGGTGCATAGCACTTGGAATGCCGATGACCAGGATGCGTGGTGGCTGTGGAAGAGCTACCGGCCGATGCCGGCGACCTTCCGCGACATCGTCGATTCGGAAACCGGTCACGGCTATCGGCACGTGGTGGCCGCGGAGGACAATGCCCGCCTGCCCGCCCAGATCCATCCGGTCGGCTGGGACATCGATGTCTACCCGCGAGTGTTCATCCGCTACCGCGTGAGCCAAGGAACTCCGATCGTCCTGGTGCTGCGGACCTTCTCGGAGAAAAGGGCCGTGGTCGCGGCGAGCGCGACGGCCGAGGTGGAAGAGGGTCGCCGAATTGCGGATTTCGTGCTGCATGATGACGGAGAATGGCAGGAGCTGGAATTCGATGCGCGGATGATTCGCAAGATCGAACCCGAATTACAGGTCCTTGAGGGCTTGCACATCATCGACTGGCCGCAATCGGCGGTCAAGAAAGACCACTCCTTCGACCTTGACGAGGTGATCATCGGGCCGCAGCAGTGACCCCACGGGGTGATCGGTGTTCGATAGAATTTGGCCATGCCACGGATCATCGAGAAGACGCTGAACTTGGTCTCTCGGGCTGAAGACTGGCGTGGGTCGAGCCTTGGGCGTCGCGTTTACGGCCAACGCCGAGGATCGGCGGTGGTTGAGCAAATGGCCGTTGATCCACCTTGCGATCCCGCGGTCGACCAGGGAAGAGAGTAAATGAAACGTGGTTTCTTTGGGGAGGGCTCGGCAGTCGCGGTGGTCCAGCAGCGTGCTGGGCGCAGTCTCCGCAGAGCGATTCCATCCGGGCTGGTCGGGTTCAAGAGGGCAAAGATTGGTTGTCCCCGTTGTACACCTTGGCTGGGACGCGTGCCGCGCTATTCGGTGGAACCGGGACGGTGTCCGAGACAGAGCAGGTTTCCGTCCTGTGTGGCCAAGTAGAGCCGGCCGGTGGAGGCCGACAGGCCGTCAAAGGCTGGTGGAGAGGCGAGCCGATAGCTGCTGCGCAGCGTACCGTCGTTGGCCGAGAAGACCTGCAACAGGGCTCCCAGCCGCCCCTCGAAGGCCGCCAGCGGGTCGTCCGGATCGACCTGGTCGGGCAATCCGGCAGCGAACAGCAGGTCGTCGGCCAGGACCATGGCACGGATGCGCAAGGGGATCATCTGCTGCCACTTCGTCGGCCGTGCCCGCTGGTATCCGCTGCCTTTCTCCACGCCGCGGCCGCCACGACGGTGCTGGTCGGTGTAGGCCTCCTCGGGCAGCCAACGGATGATCTCGACATCTTCGTGAGCATCGAGGATGTCCCGCCACTGGTCGAAGGTTTCCTGCGGGTGGCCGGGGATTCTCTTCTCGAACCGCTCCTTCTCCAGCACCGGCTGGTTGTCATTATCGTCGGCCATCAGCAGATAGCCCTGATCGCCGGGCAGGAACGCCGGACTCCAAACGATTCGCCGATAGAAATACTTGACGGCATAAGTCGTGCTCTCGTCGAACACGACCATTTGCCCGCTCTTGGGTGCGTGCTGAGCGAAATAAAAACCCGGCCAGCGGTGGCTGTACATCCAGTACAGTCGGTCGAAACCCGTGTCGTCCAGGAATCCACCGGTGGCGACCAGATGGTTATCGCCCATGTCCAATTCGCCAAGCGGGCTTTCCTCCACCACCGGCAGACGGTTCAGCCGGGCATCGAACTTGATCCGCTGCATGTACAAGTCGCCGTGACGGTCGCTGACGAACAGGTCCGGCAAAGCGCCTTCCATCGCAAACGGTGCTCCGAGGTCTTCCCAGATATCCGGCCAAGGACCTTCCAATTGGTGATGGTGCATCAGTTCACCGGTGCGAGCGTCCAGGGCGTAGACGAAGATGCCGCCGTCGAGGAACGACGAGCGCCCGGCAGCGAAGTAGACCAGGCCCTCCTGTACCAGCACGCTGCCGTGGACCGGCCACACGGACTCCAACTGATCGTACGAGACGATGCGCCGCGCGTCCGGCGCGGCCTGGAATCGCCACACCAAAGCACCATCGTCGGCACGCAAACAGTACACCCGGCCGTCACGGCAGCCGAACAGCACCGTGCCCGCGTACCAGGTGGGCGCCGAGTCGATCCGTCCGCCGGCCGTAAAGCTCCACAGCTCCTGGCCGCTGACTGCGTCCAGACAGCGGATGCGATGGGCGTCTTTTTCGGCGATCCACACGCGATCGCCCACGATCACCGGCTGAGTGCCTGGAGCGGCCAGTTCGATCTGCCACAGTTCGCTCAACTCGACAGGCACCTTCGTCGCGGTCGAACCGCTTCGCTGCCCGTCACGCCGGTGCATCGGCCAATCGTCGGCCGAGGCTTGCTGCCCGTCCGGGATGCGTCCATAAGCGGGGCCGCGTTCCAGATCGGCGGCGGTGGCCGGCGCCAGCGGCTCGACCGGCTCTGCCGCCAGGGCCAGATAGCCCGGTTTCTTCACCCCCGGATAGCAGAAACACTGACTCGGCGGCATGTACAGCAACCCGTTGGCCGGTGTCGCGCCCGTGAAACAGGGCGCGCGCAGCCAGTCGTGCCGCATGTGCTGCCGGCCAGCCAGGTCCAAAAATTCAGCACCCCGCTTTGGCCAGATCAGGAACTGCTCGGTCGCCTTGCCGCGGTGGCAGCGAGCGTGGTGGCCCGGCGACACGGTCAGGCCGATCGATAGGGTTTGGACGACCTCGCCGGTGCGAAGGTCGTAACCGTCCAACGACTGGCCGCACCAGACGACCCCATCGATGACGAATACATCGGTCGGCTGCGTGCAGGCCTCGGCTTGCGACCGATGCCCCGGACGGTTCCACAGCGGTTTGCCGTCGGCCAGGCTCAGTCCCGTCAGGAAAAGCTGCCGCTTGCCTTCCAGATGCCGCTGTCCGTGGAACACCACCACGTCCTCGCTGATCACCAGCGTGTTGGCCGCCCCGATCGTCGTGCCGATCTCGTTCGGCGTCCGCCAAAGCGGCTCGCCCGAACGCAAATCCAAACAGACGATCTCTTCCAGGTTGTGGTACACAAGCCGTCCCGCCTGCGCAGACAAGGCGTAGGGCACCACGCGGACTCTGTCCTTGCTCCACAAGACCTTTCCCTCCGCCACATCGATGGCCGCCAAGCTATCGTGCGGCGCGTCCTGGCCATACCGCACCGTTGCCCCCAACGTCAATTCCCTGGGGATTTTCACGATCAGCACACCGTTGTCCAGCAGCATTTCGTCGGTCCCCTGAGTCCCCGGCAGGGCCTCGATAAGCGTCTGGCCGGTCGCGGCATCCAGCACGGAAACCGGCGAGCCACGGAACCCGAGGGTGACGTAGACACGGTCGCCCTCGGCGATCAGCCGCCGAGGGATCGTATGATGGATTTGCCAACGGTCTCCTCGGCCGAACTGGACGCCCGCCTCCGGCTGCCAACCGCGCATGGGCACCCGCCACAACAGCGTGCCGTTGAACGCGTCGCGGGCCACCAGGTGGCCATCCCACGGCAGGCCGCGGT
>SKVE01000906.1 GCA_007129635.1 Planctomycetaceae bacterium | reverse complement strand
TTCGTCTTGTTCGTCTTGTTCGGCCGATTCGTCTGCGGAGCCTTCCTGGCCGATATCCTCCGCGTCTTGGGCATTGGCTTCTGGATCGCTTGGGGGATCTCCGTCGAGCGCCGCCGATGCCTCAGGCTCGGGCGATGGCTCTTGAGACCACGCGGGAGCAACGGCCACCAGCCAAAGAACGAGCCAGCAAACGCCCATCGATCCGACTTGGCGTTGCCAGGGCGGGACGGTATCCCCGCACGTTTCACGGGCATCCATGTCGTTGGTCGAGCCACAGCTTGTCAGCCGATACGGGCCTGCGTCGAAATACGTCCTGAAACCCATAATTTTGGGGTGGTCACCTTGGGGTTTGGTCGATGCGTCTCGCGCCGGACGAGGCGTCTTCATGCTGGGCGCTGGTTGATCGCACTGGAAGTGCTGGACGCGAACCGGGCGGATGGAGGCCTGTTCCTATCGAGTCCGCGAGCTTTTCCAATGCGGCGAAACCAATCTATCCCAACTCCTTCAATTTACTTGGCTCGAAGACTTTACGGAAGATGGTTTCGAGTTATCGCCCCATGGGCGGCGTTGGCGCAAGGGTGGCGGGACTCCGTGGCCCTCGCGGACGAACTCAGCACCCTGGTTGGTGGTTCGTCGGGAAATACGTAGAATGAACGACTTGGTTCGATGATGAGTCGATATTCCTGCTCGTGGGTAGGTGCTACTGAGGGGAAATCCGAAACCTGACAAAGGGGGCGACGCATGAGTTCCAATCATCCAGGCCGTGTTCCTCGACGGACGTTTTTGGGCAGTCTGGCTGCCACGGGTCTGGCTACGGTGGCCAGGTCGGGGCGAACGGCGGAGTCGGACGCCGCTTTTCAGGTGGGTGAGGCGGTGGTGGACATTACCCCGCCGGTGGGGATCGAGCTGGGCGGCTACCATCGGTCCCCGGGCAACGAGCGTCGAATCCGCAGCATCCGCCAACCCACGGCGACTCGAGCCCTGGTCTTGCGACAGGCGGGAGTGACCGCAGCGATGGTATCGTTGGACGTCGCAGCGGTAGGTCGGGAGATGACCGCCCGCATCCAGCAGGCTGCTGCTCAACGGACCGGCATTGCGGCTCAGAATATCCGCGTGTGCCCAACGCATACCCACTCGATGCCCGCCTTCTGTTATCTGCGGCAATGGGGCGCCATTCCGGTCGAGTACATGGCGGACGTCGAAGAGAAGACGGTCCGAGCGATCGCGATGGCCGCGGACGACCTGGGGCCTGCCCAGTTGCGGGTTGGACGCAGTCGAGCCGTGGGTGCCAATCACAACCGCACAACCCAGGACTTCAAGACCGACGAGCTGTTCGCTGCCGACAGCACCGAACAAGACCGCTGGTTGGACACCATGGTGCATGTGCTGCTGTTTCAACGTCCGGGAGCAAAGCGAGACCTGTTGTGGTACCACTTTTCAGCGCATCCTGTCTGTTATGCGGACGAGGCGGCAGGGCCCGATTGGCCGGGGCCGGTCGCGGAGCGAGTCAAGGCGGCTCACGGGCTGGAAGCGTCCTACCTGCAAGGCCATGCAGGGGACGTCAACCCAGGAGACGGCGATCCGTGGCGCGGCGACATCGACAAGACAACCGCAGGCGTCTACGACGCGATTTGCCGCGCGTTGGACGATACGCGTTTGGTGGCGGTGGATCGATTGCAGGCGCGAACGACGCCGATGCAGGTACCGTACGATATGGAGCGATTTCGCGGCTGGTTGAACGCGTACCGCGACGATCCGTCGCAATGCGCCAGCGGGCCGTGGGTCAACGCGGGGTTTGCTGCTGACTGGTTCGAAGGCAATCGCGATCGGGATCTGAACCAAACGCATCTACCGATCACGTTGGGCGCCTTGCAGATCGGGGAGGTGGGCCTGCTGTTTCATCCGGCCGAACTGTACAGCTTTTACGGATTAGCGATCCGGCGCGGCAGCCCGCTGGTGGACACGCTGGTCGTCGGTTACGCGGATGATACCATCGGGTACTTGACGGACCCGCGCGCCTACCAGGCCGGTGAGTATGCGGCGATCACGGTGCCCAAGATCCTGGATTATCCCCCGTTCACCCCGGGGGCTGCGGCCGAGATGACGGCGGCCTCGATCGACCTGTTGCGGAGCCTGCATGCATCGGCCAGTTGATGCTTTCACGATGGCAATGGACAGGACGTTCCCATGTCGGTTTATCTAGGAATCGAGATCGGCGGGACCAAGCTGCAACTGGGCATCGGCACGGAGCAGGCCCGATTGATCGACGTCTGCCGCTTGGATATCGATCCCGCCGACGGCGCGACCGGCATCCTGCGTCAGATCCGGCGAGCGGGCCGCGATTTGATCGCGCGGCATCACCCCGTTCGCGCGGGGATCGGTTTCGGCGGGCCCGTGGATCCGGTGGCGGGTCGGGTGATCCAGAGTCATCAGATCGACGGATGGAGCGATCATGCGTTGGTGGATTGGTGCTCCGAGAGGTTGGGCTTGCCCGCCTCGCTTGGAAACGACTGCGATTTGGCCGCGTTGGCCGAGGCTCGATTCGGTGCCGGACGAGGGTATGGATCGTTGTTCTTTGTGACTGTGGGAACCGGCGTTGGTGGTGGCTATGTGGTAGACGGCCGCGTGCAAGGCGCGGGGCGGCCGGCATTTGCCGAGATCGGGCATTTGCGACCGGGGCTTCAGGCGGATCGAGCCGACCAAACGGTCGAATCGCTGGCCAGCGGATGGGGAATCGCCGCCGCTGCCAGGGCGGAGATTCAAGGGGATGTGTCGCTGCGGCTGGATCGTGCTGGCGAATCCCAGCCGATCGATCGAAACGCGGGCCGGATGCCTGCCGACCGTCCGGATATCGGACTCGTGTTCCGACGCGACCTGCTGGAGCGGTGCGGAGGCGACGTGGAACGGTTGACGGCCAAGGACGTCGCCTGTGCGGCCAGCGAAGGAAACCAACTGGCGCTGAATGTACTGCGCCGCGCTGCGGAGGTGCTCGGATGGGCCGTCGCCCAGATGATCACCCTGCTGGCGCCGGAAATCGTCGTGATCGGCGGCGGGGTCTCGTTGACGGGGGAAAGCCTGTTCTTTGCCCCTTTACGGGACGCGGTGTCTCGATATGTCTTTCCCCCGCTGGCTCAAACGCAACGGATTGTTCCCGCAGCGCTGGGGGAACTGGTCGTGGTCCAGGGCGCCATCGCGCTGGCCGCCCAGCACAGCGCGGACGGCGATACGATCTTAGTGATGAAAGGAGCAAACGCGTCGTGAGCGATTCGGAAGAAGACGCGGTCGATCCGTCCTTGGAGTTGGATGAGTTTCAGCATCCGTCGGAAGACCAGGGGTTGTCGCTGGATGAGTTGACCAAAGCCTACGCGGATCTGCTGAATCGTGGGGAAGATCCGTACGATACCCTGCCCGACGATGCGATCGGTGAAGAACCGCCAGACGATCTTGACGACACGGACTCGCCAGACGGCGCATCGCATGCCCAAGACGCCGTAGAAGGGGCCGTCCCGTGCGACATCAC
Organism: Planctomycetaceae bacterium; assembly: GCA_007129635.1. Taxonomy (GTDB): domain Bacteria; phylum Planctomycetota; class Planctomycetia; order Pirellulales; family Pirellulaceae; genus SKKK01. The sequence goes on along the minus strand of SKVE01000906.1, from coordinate 2,250 downwards.
TCCACGCAGTATCCTGGAGGCCATGTTGTTCGTCGGGCATCCCGAGAACCTGCCGCTGACCAGCGAACGCGTCGCCTCGCTGATGCGTGGTGTTCGCACTCAGGAGGTCGACGAACTGGTCACCGAATTAAACGAACTCTATCAGCGTGAAGGTTGCGTTTACACCATCGAATCGGTCGGTGCGGGGTACCGGATGACCTTGGGCGAGGAATTCGGCTCGCTGCGGAACAACTTTTACGGAAAGATCAAAGCAGCCAAACTCTCGCAGGCGGCTATTGACGTCCTGGCGATTGTCGCATACAAGCAACCAATGACCCGACAGCAGGTGGACCGGTTGCGAGGCAAACCCAGCGGTGGGTTGCTCAGCCAGTTGGTGCGACGTGAATTGTTGCGAGTGGAACGGACCGACTCGAAGCCCCGAGTGACCCACTTCCTGACCACGCACCGGTTCCTGCAACTGTTTGGAATGGACAGCCTCGAAGATCTTCCGAACACCCCTGATTGATCCGCATGTCATCGACCGTCCAACGCATTGCCGAAAACGTAGCTCGTGTCCGCGACGCGATTCAGCGGGCCGCCCAGCGCAGCCAGCGTCGGGCCGACGAGATCCGATTGATCGCGGTCAGCAAGTATGTCGACACCGCCGTGATCGAGGCATTGCTGGAGACCGGCTGCCATGATCTGGGCGAAAGCCGCCCACAGCACCTGTGGAAGAAAGCCGAGGAATTGGTCGAGCGGCCTGTGCATTGGCACATGATCGGGCACCTGCAACGCAACAAGGCTCGCCGTACGTTGCCCTGGATCGACCTGCTGCACGCCGGCGACAGTGTGCGATTGCTGGAAACCGTCAACCAGTTGTCCGTTGAAAGCGGCCGGACCTGCCAGGTGTTGATCGAGGTCAATGTTTCGGGCGACGAAGCCAAGCACGGATTCCGGCCCGAACAGGTGCCCGAGGTGCTGGATCAAGCAGCCCGATGGCCCGGACTGCGAATCTGCGGCCTGATGGCCATGGCCCGCTGGGGCAGCGAGCCGGAAGAGGCTCGATGCGACTTCATCGCCCTGCGTCAACTGCGCGACCGCTTGGTCGGCATGGTGCCCGACCAGGTCCGTCTGGACCAGCTCTCGATGGGCATGAGCGGCGATTTCGAGGTGGCGATCGAAGAGGGGGCAACGATGGTACGCGTCGGATCCGCCCTGTTCGAGGGGGTCGATAATTGACGAAAATCGTCAATGATACCGCCTGCGCCCGACAGTCGGCATAATCGACTGAATCTGAACGATCGCTATAACCGAAACAAAGGGATACCTGAATCCGCAGGTGCGATCGCTGCCCAGTATCTTTGGGTGTGCTTCGAGGGCGGCCATCGACGGCAAAAATGCGCGGGATAGGAAAAATTTACTGAATATGCCGCTTTTTTTGAGGTTTCTGCTTTTGTCGGTCGATCTAGTTTTTAGCTTGACGCCTGACTTTATGTTCGATTGGGTTATTGCGATGAAACAAAACAGAACGATCCTGACCTTCGTGGCGATTTTTTTGATGGGACAATTCTTGACCGCATCGTCGTTACGTGCCATGGATGGCTCGGGACGCAGAGCCGGTTTTTCCGGGCATGTTTCGGCGCCCAATGTTGGCAACTTTGAAAGCTTTATCCAGCACGAAGATCCACCGCCCCAGCCGGCCGAGACTCCGGGATTCGGGGGCTACCTTGGGGATTCCAATGCCGATGGTCCTTGGCCGTCGACACCGCGGATAGATGAATCCTACCCAGCTACTTGTTCCAGTGGTGGTTGTTATGGCTTCGGCTCGCAGGATGGGTACACACGCATGTGGGGAAGCGTGGACTACATGATGTTGTGGAGCAAAGGCCGCGAATTGCCACCCCTTGCGTCAACGGACATAACGCAAGGAGGAGGTTTCCCTGCGACGATCCTATTCGGCGGTGAAAGTATCGGGGAGGATCTCCGATCGGCAGGCCGTTTTTCCCTAGGATTTTGGCTGGACCCATGCGAGCGAGTGGGAGTGGGCGGAAGGTTCCTGCTGAGCGACACGGACCAAACGTCGTTCAATATGGCTTCAAATGCCAGCGGACTTCCTGTGTTGGCTCGACCGTTTTTTGATACCGGTTTACCGCCCCAAGGTCCGTTGGATGCCGTGATCATCTCTTCACCTGGTCAGCCCGCCAACTTGGGTTTGATCTCTGACCGGGCGACGAACGATCTGATGAATCTGGATGCTTATCTGCGAGTCCT
>SKVE01000935.1 GCA_007129635.1 Planctomycetaceae bacterium | reverse complement strand
GTAACGTTGTGGGATGGTCCCGATCCCCTCGTGTTTCATGCCCAAAACCGTATGCGGAGCCCGCCGCGCCTGGAGTCCGACGCGACAATGCACCGGGCCGTCGGCGACCGCCAGGAAGCTGAGCGAGTACCCGATTCCGGGTTCGGCCTGGAAGGGATGGACCAGCCGCAGATGGTAGACGGTGCCCGTCGGGTTCCGGATCTGTAACCGCACGTTGCCCGGACCGGGCAGTCGCCCGCTGGGATCGACATCCACCTGCAGCGCATCGTCGCCCGCTTGACCACTCACGATCCGTTGCCAGCCGGTCAGGCCGTCAGCAAAGTCGCCATGGGGGATCAAGTTCGGCGTTCTCTCCCGCCGGGCGAACGTCGCCGACACGGGCGCAGATATCCGACCTTGCCCGACGGCGATGGCCGAAATGGTCGTATTATCCCGCAGCACCAGGGGCTCTGTATAACGGGGCGACTGGACAGACGGTGGGGTGCCGTCCCGTGTGTAATGGATGCTCGTGTTGGGGGTCGCGCTGTCCAGCATCACCGTCGTTTCGTGCAGCAAGTGCGTATCCGATGCGATCACCGCCGGTGGCCAGATGCCGTCCACGGATGTCGATTCGGGCTGGACAACCAGCATCGCCCAGGGTCCCAGCGCGGGGATATCCACCGAGTTGACGTAACCAGCGGCCAGGACGGTTTCGTGTACCAGTGGCGAGTAATCGCCCGATTCGAAGGCTCGATCGTGCGTCGGCTGGTCGTACGGCAACACCGGCGTAAACAGTCGCAATCGCAACGGCTGGCTGCCGAAAAAGGCCTGCGGACGCAGCGACAGCCGGAACGGTTGAGGCTGATCGCGCCAGTCGACCAGATGGATCACCACCGGCTGCTCCGATTCGCCCGGCACGGCGCGAGCCCATGCGTACACGCCATCAGCCAACAGCGTGATCGGTGGCAAGTTGTCCAACCAGCGCGTATCGACGATATCGCCACCGCATGCGAACGCTTCCGCATACCCGTCCAGAAAACCGGCCATCCCGCGAACAAAGGCCGTCAAGTCCGCATAGTTGGCCGGATCACCGAAGTAACGCTGCGCATCGGGCGTGGGCAGATACGTATCCCACGGCATCTCGATATGCCCGCCCGTCGCGTAGGCCGTCGCCAACGTCTGTCGCGTATGCCGAACCCAATCGGCCGTTTCCTGGGGCCCGCCGCGGCGCAGCGGCATCGTCACGGTTTGCGTCTTGCCCAAGGCTGCCGCTTGACGCATGGCCGCGTGCAGGAACTCGGGCGTCGCATGACTGGTCGAAAGTTCGCCGATCGCATAGTCGAAGACCTGTTCGATGTCTCGCCAGTGGCGGCATCCGTTGTTGCACGACACGGGAATCGGGCGGCCGAAATGTTCATTCAATCGAGCCCGCCACCAACGGTTGAACGCCACGGTGGATTCGATCTGAAAGCGTTCGAAATAGGCCTGCAATGCGTCGCCCGGCCAACGGCGAAAATCATCGCCCACGGGCGCATCCCGCTGCCGCAGGTATTCGCGATAATCGAAGGTGCTCAAGTCACTAACGGCTAAGTCCTGCAAGGTCTGCCGGTCGGCATGTTGATCCAACCAGGCTCGAAAACCCTGCATGCAATGATCGCAGAAGCATCCGCCCCAGTTCAGCGCGTGCATGTTCTGTCCCGGCTCGTCGCGCTGCAGCACATCCGCACCCGCCTGGACCGCTTCGATCGCCGCCCGGACATGCCCGTTGCGAAACTCGGGGTGATTCGCGCAGCCCCAGGGATTGGGCCGTCGCCAGGCACGCATCCAAGTCGCATAGACGGGCGTCCCCTCCAGATCGCGAACGTTCCAACCTTCGTGCGGTTGATCGCCCGAGTAGGATCCGGCCGCCAAGGCCCCGCCAAACGTAGCGCCCAGCGAATGGACTCGGCGGATAAACTCGGGATCGTTCCCGTAGGTCCATTCCAACCAGGTCACGTGGAAACCTCGCATTGCCTGCAACGTATCGTGCGGGTCCTGGGCGTTGACCGGGCGCGGACGCAGCGATCGCATGCACACATCGCTGGCTCGCGGCGCCCCGGCGATCGGCTGACCCGCCTCGGCGACCTGAGCCAGCCGCCTGGGCTCTTGGGCCATCGCCGCCTGGTTCATCAGTCCCAAGGCCAAAATGGCCACCCAACGAAACCAACGTTTGCTCGACATCGTGCTACGTCCTTCACAGAAGATTCATGAAGTCGTTTTTGGCCAAGCCGCTGTCCCTATGGTTGATCGCCGGCTGAAAACGACTCCCGACCCCGTTGACCTCATCAACAGTTTGAGCCTCGCGGCTGTGTAGGTGTCCCCAGTCAGTTACGCTATACTGAAACGCACAATGTGTCAATCCAGAGCATTGGGGCTAGTGCTTTCAATTCGACTTGTTCGCAAGGAGTATCGACTCATGAGGGGTTATGGGGCCGTAGCCATTGTCGCCGTTGTGCTGCTGCTTCCTATCAGCAGATCGCTCGCGTCGGACGCACCCTGGCAGATCGGGTTGGCCAGCGTTTGCATTACCCCCGAGCAGCCGGTCTGGTTGTACGGATACGCCAATCAGAACCGCTTCCAGCCGTTCGACGGTCGGCTGGACGATCTGTTCGCTCGGGCGATGGCCATCCAATGTCCCGAGGGCGAACTTGCGGTGTTGATCACTGCGGATCTGTGCGTACTGCGCGAACCGGAAGAGCGGGAATTGAGCTTGGTGCTGACGCAGCGCACCGGGCTCCAAAGGCGGCAGATCCTGCTGAACTGGTCGCATACCCACTCGGGGCCCATGATCGGCACCTCCGACTTGAACCGCTATCCCATCCCGGAAGAAGACCTGCAGAGGACCAAGGCGTACACGCAGTGGTTATGGAACCGGTTGGCCGATGTGGCCCAGGCGGCCTTGGACGACCGGCAGCCTGCGTGGCTGGCTTGGGAGGTGGGGCGAGCGGACTTTATCCGCAATCGTCGATCGCTGGACGCCGACGGCAAGTATCATAGGATGGCTCCCTATCCGGACGGACCGATCGATGCGACGGTTCCCGTCTTGCGGATCGATGGTCCTGACGGTCAGTTGCGCGGCGTTGTCTTCGGTGCTGCTTGCCACCCGGTCACGCTGGGCGGATCGAATCGAAAGGTCTCGGCCGATTTCCCCGGCTACGCGCGGCAGGCCATCGAACAGCAACATCCGGGCTCGACAACGCTGTTCGTGCAGGGCTGTGGCGCGGATGCCAATCCCGAGCCACGGGCGACGGCAGACCAGCAAGAGTGGGTTCAGCGGCACGGCGCGTCGCTGGGGGCCGAAGTCTGTCGAGTTCTCGCAGGTTCGATGCAACCGGTGACGGGTCCGCTGCGAGTCGCGTTTACGCGGGTGGATCTGCCGTTGGTATCGCCTCCGCCAGCAGAACGCTTGGAACAACTAGCCGAAGGCCCGTTTTGGGAATCGCACAATGCGCGGCGGATCCTTCAAGCCCAGCGACTGGGCCAGCCGCTGGCCGAGCACTACCCGGCCCCCTTGGCCCTGTGGCTGTTCGGCGACAGCCTGACGCTGGTCGCCTTGTCGGGCGAGGTCGTGGCGGACTATGTCCCGCTGGTCGCTGCCGCCGTCGAAACGCAGCCGCTGTGGGTCGCCGGTTACAGCAATCAGGTCTACGGTTATCTGCCGTCGGCGCGTGTCATCGAGCAAGGAGGTTATGAAACGCTGGGCCTGGTTTCCGCGCACATCGGTTGGTTCTCCGCTCAGGCTGAGCAAGTCCTGAAACAAGCTATCAGCGACCTGCAGGCCGATCTATGTCGGTAGCTTGCCGTCGTCGACCGGCTCCGATAGAATCAGTGGAAACGGTTCGTCGATCCAAGACATCGTGGACGACGATCGGCACTCACCTCAGCGGCCATTCGAGTGGGCCGCATCCCCATTCCCTTTTGGAGGATTGTTTCGTGCGCTACGCAATGCTTTTGACTTCGTGCTTGCTCCTGGCCGCAATGGCCACTCCGGTCCAGGCCGACGATACCGACTTTCGTCCGATCTTCGATGGGAAGACACTGGACGGCTGGGATGGCAACCCCGACTTCTGGCGAGTGGAAGACGGTGCCATCGTTGGCCAGACAACCGCCGAGAATCCCACCAAAGGGAATACGTTCCTGATTTGGCGTGACGGTGAACCAGGCGATTTCGAATTGAAGGTCGAATTCAAACTGGTCAACGGGAATTCGGGCATTCAGGTCCGCAGTTTCGAGAAACCCGACGAATGGGGCAAGTGGGTCGTCGGTGGCTACCAGCCCGACATCGAAGACAGCGGACGCTTCATGGGGATCATGTATGGAGAACGGTATCGGGGAATCCTGGCCATGCGGGGCGACAAGACCGTGATCGGCAAAGATTCCAAGCCACAGATCGTGGGCAAAGTCGGTGACTCTCAGGAGCTACTGGAAAATATCGATCTGAACGGCTGGAACGAGTACCACATCATCGCGCGTGACTGGACGATCTCGCAAAAGATCAATGGCCACACGATGGCCGAAGTGACCGACCATGACGAGGCGAATCGGCGAGCGGACGGGTTGATCGCCTTTCAATTGCACGCCGGTCCGCCGATGAAGGTTCTGTTCCGCAACGTGCGGCTGAAGGAACTGGACGGCGACCAGGCGGCTGCGGATTCCGCCGACAAGAAGCGAGTGGTGTTCGTCGCGGGGACGGCCAGCCACGGCTACGGCGGTCACGAGCACAAGGCCGGCCTCTTGTTGCTGGCTCAGTTGCTGGAGGAAAGCGGGCTGCCGGTCGAAACGGCTGTTCACGTCAACGGTTGGCCCGACGACCCCGACGCCTTCGAGGGCGCCGATACGATCGTGATCTTCGCCAACGGCGGCGGCGGGCACCCGATCCTGCCTCATCTGGAACAGGTGGAACCGCTGATGAACCAGGGCGTCGGGTTGGCCTGTCTGCACTATGCGGTCGAGGTACCCAAGGACCGAGCCGGCCAGCAGTTCCTGGATTGGATCGGCGGTTACTTTGAAACGCATTGGTCGGTCAACCCCTGGTGGACAGCCCGTTTCGAACAGTTGCCGACGCATCCGATCACGCGAGGCGTCGAGCCGTTCGCCTTGTACGACGAATGGTACTACCACATGCGTTTCCGCCCGGATATGGAAGGCGTTACGCCCTTGTTGACGGCCGTTCCGCCGGACAGCACCCGCGAGCGTCCTGATGGTCCGCACAGCAATAACCCGACGGTCCGGGAACGCCGCGGCGAAGCCGAGCATGTGGCTTGGGCTTACGAGCGGCCTGACGGGGGGCGCGGTTTTGGCTTCACCGGCGGACATTGGCATTGGGCGTGGGCGGACGATGATTATCGAACGTTCGTGTTGAACGCGGTCGCCTGGACCGCTGGGCTAGAGGTTCCCGAAGCGGGCATGCCGTCTTCAGCCCCGACCTACGAAGAACTGCTGGAGAACCAGGACTATCCAAAACCTGATGATTTCACCGAACAGCGGGCTTGGGCCACTTTCGCACCCCGCTGATTCGCCGCCGCCAGCCGCGGACTAGGCCAACGTTGCACAAAAAGTGGGACGGATTGCCAATCCATCCTACTTTTTATGCAACCATGGGGTTCAGTCTGTGCTGGTCAAGGCCAATTGATTTGTTCCCACTTTTCCAACGCCGCTCCCTTGATCGTTTGGAGGGCTGTGCGGACACTGCTGCCCGGCAAACGCTCGGTGTCGGATACTCGCAGAGCTTGTTCCTTCATGAATGCCAACAGCTTACCTCCCTAATTTGAT
>SKVE01000514.1 GCA_007129635.1 Planctomycetaceae bacterium | reverse complement strand
TCTGCGAATCTGCCGCTGACGCATGGTGTTCACTGCGTCTTCGACGGGACAATCTGGCCGACAGGTTACCACATCGTGTGACATGATCTCGGAAACGTGTCACTTTCTCGAACCGTTTCGACACATTTCGTCACCAAATCTCGGACTTGCATTGACTTCACCTCTCGCCTTGAGTGGGGAACAAAAACGCATGTCCGGTACCCACGGCACCGCGAATCGTTTGAATTGAAATAGGGAGCAACCCCCATGCCGGTTGCCCACTGTTTTTTCGGAATTTGTTTCGCGAGCCGTTCCGCTCTGTCAAAAAACGTTGGGAAAACCAGGCCCCGAGCCGACGACACGAACTGCGGGTCTTCGTGCACCAGCGTTTCCTTTGCAGTTCGCTCGCTACGACAAAGCGTCGGACACGAATGCCATCTTGCCGCACTGCTTGGTTGATCGTTGACCAAAAACGACTCCTGCCCCCATTGCCCTCACATTTGGCACGGGGTGTGCATGTCAACGTTGTGTGCATTGAAACAACTCGTGGAAAAAGATAGCGAAAATGGGCGACTCGAAGGTAAACATCCGAGCTTTCGCTGAGGGACAACCAATCAACGTGGTTTCATCATGAAGTCGGAACATGCTCACGAAACGAGTTCGGAACCGCTCTGAATGCTGATCTGGTCAATAACGGGGACTGCTTGGCCAGGACGGGCGGCCCTGCTGGCAGAAGTCAGTGAAGCATCGGCAGCGGACGAGCCGGTCGACGAGATCTTTCGGCTGCGAGTGGAGGGGGCGGATCGGCTGCCCGATGCCCCGATCGTCATTGCACCGAATCACGCCAGCTATCTCGATGCACCAGCCATCGTCGCGGCACCTCCCTGGCAGCGGCTCCGCCAGACCTACTGGGGCGGTTAGACCGGAACCATGTTCGCCAACGCTTTCATGCGGCTGCTCAGCAGACTGACCCACGTCGTGCCGATCGACCCGCAGCGGGGCGTCATGTCCAGACTGGCGTTCGGTGCGGCCGTCATCACCCGCGACCAGAATCTGGTTTGGTTTCCGGAAGGCGAACGGTTCCCGGATGGCCAGCTCCAGCCATTCCGCGCCGGGATCGGCCTGCTTCTGGAACATCACCAGACGCGGGTCGCATGCAGATAATACGGCGGACAGGGTCTTCCTTGATTTCTCGGTGACGCGGAATCGGTTGCGGCTAACGGTCTGTGCTTTCGACGGCGATCATGTCCACCGTCATCGTTCGTCCTTCTAGACCCACGGCATGTACCATGGCCTTGGAAGCTGCGGGGGGACGCTCGGGATCGAAGACGGTGGGTCGAGTCCTGTCGATCCAGCGCGAGGCGTCGTGGTCGGCGACGTAATAGGTGCCCTTTGCCATGTGGCGCATGTCGCTGCCGGTCCGCTGAAGGAGCTCCTCCAACTGCTCGAAGATAACGATCGCCTGCGGCTGCCCGCGACTGGGCTCGCGGGCAAACTGGCTGCCGATATAAATCTGCCGGTCGGTTCGCACCAAAGCGACTCGGCTAAAGATGGCCGACGGCCAGACGTCGGGTGGGTTGAAGTATTCCAACAGCGCCTTCGTCTGATCGTCGTCGGTGTCGTCGTCCCGTGGCAATTGAGCGATCATTTCGATCTCGATCGGTACCGAGGCCAACCATTCCACAAAGACGACGGGCGGCGTCATCTGGTCGGGGAAGAAGTCCCGGATCTGGCGCAGGACCTGATCCGCCGAGGTGACGGGGCGAAGAAAGACTTTGATATGCACGACATGCTCGGGCGCCAATTGCAGATGCTCGAGCGTGCCCATCAGGCGGGTCATGCACCGAACGACGGCGGATTCCGTCAGCCCGCCATCCTCGGGCAACCCGGACAGATAGGCCACGCCGCCCGGCGGCAAAACGGCCGCATCCGCATCCCGATCGTGCCCCGCGACGGCCTCGCAGCGTTGATACACCACGGCATCGCCGCGATCTTCGCCCATGGCGACCGCATCCAGGGCGACCATCGCGCCGCGCAGCGGCAACGGGGTCAGGACGAAGGTGATCGTCGGACGCACCGCAGGCGAAAGCTGCTCGTTCAACAACTCGCGGACTCGATCGATCGTCGAGGGCGCCAACGCGTAGATGTTTAGCCGAACCAACTGATCCAACCCCGATCCGCAGTCCTGCAAGACGTACGTCAAATTGGTCAGGACCTGCTGGATCTGCTGGTCCAACGAGTCTTCGCCGACCAGTTGGCCGGCCGAGTCCAGCGGCAGGATTTGCCGAGTATGGACCAGCGGCGCACCTTGAACGATCACGGCCTGGGCCATGCCGGGCGGGGCATCCATCGGCACGTATTCGATCGATCCCACCCGCGGTTGATCGTCAGCCGATTCCAGAGCCGATTCTGCGGCCGAAGACGAGAGCGGCCCGAGGGCAAGAGCAGCCAGAAGCGCGGCGTTCAGCGTTCGCCATATCATGGTGGGGCTTTCTACACTTCGGTCGGAAGTTCATACGGTTTGCGTTTGGGCACATCCAAGTACTGATTGGCTTCTTCGTCGCCCGGGAAGATCTCCTTTTCAGGGTCCCAGTTCAGTCGGCGGCCCAGCCAGCGAGCGATATTGCCCAGATGGCAGAGCGCCGCCACGCTGTGCCCGGCTTCGACCGACATGATGGGGTCGTTGCCCGACACGACACATTCGAAGAAGTTCTCCATGTGATTGTCGCTCTCGTACGCCCGCTGGGCGTCGGGCGGCAACGGGTCTTCGTCCAGTCCGACCGGGTCGCACTCGTAGCCGTCCCGAAGGATCGTGATCCGCCCTTTCTCGCCGATGAACGTGGCCCCCCCACCAACTCGCGGATCGATCGAGGTCAACGACAATACCACGTCGTTGGCATAGCGGTAGTGGATGATCGGATGAGCGCACGCCGCATCGCCTCGATCGCGTCCGTCCGGCACGTCGTACACGATTTCGGGTAGCTTTTCTTCCGGTTCGACCCAGATTTCGACCGGGCCGCTGTGATCCATATCCAGCACCCAATGCACCATGCTCAAGCCGTGGCAGCCCCAATTCAGCAGTTCGCCGCCCGAGTACGGCCGGAACGACATCCAGCCTGGCCCGACAGCGTATTGCTCGGCGGACGGCGTGTAGTACGGCGGCTCACGATCGTAGGGAACTCGAGGCAAATACAAGTCGGTATGGTAGGGCACGACCGGGTTGGGACCGCACCATGTGTCCCAGTCCAGACCGGCGGGGATGGGTTGCGCCTGGAAGTTGCACTCGTACGGGCTGGGGTAATTATAGCCGATGATCCTCTCGATCTTGCCGATGCGACCATTGCGGATCAGTTCGACCGCCTTGCGTGCCGCCGGGTGCGACCGCTGCTGCTCGCCGGTCTGGAAGACACGCTGGTACTTGCGAACGGCTTGGATCATCCGTCGTCCTTCCAGGATCGTGTGTCCCAGCGGTTGTTCGCCGTACATGTGCTTGCCCGCCTGGCACGCATGGATGCAGGGCAGGTAATGCCAGTGCTCGGGGGTGGCATAGATCACCACGTCGACGTTCTTATCATCCAGCAACGCCCGGTAATCCTGGTAGGCCTTGGCACGGTAATTCCGCGCCCATTGCTGCGCGCGAAACATGTTGACGTCGGCCACGGCCACGATGCGAGCGTGGTCCGGCGGCTTGCCCTGGCCGCCTTTGCCGATGACCAACTGGCCATTGCGCCGCCCACAGCCGATGATCCCCACCCCGATCTCGTCGTTGGGGCTGACCGCCGGTTTCTGCACTTGGGGCTTCGGCACCGGTGGTGTTACGGGCGGCAGTGCGGGACCCGGACAGCCTGACAGCGATACCGCCGCGGCCGCCCCGATCGCCTGGCCCAAAAGGTGACGTCGCGAGATGGGGTCGTGGGCTGACATGCAACTCTCCGTTGTTCTCCTGGCGTGGAACGAGCAATCCGACGCGTCGTGCTGATGGGGATGATCGTGCCGATGGTGCTGCACACGCGTCCGTCGCTCACCCTGATTGTGCCCCGGTCCGCGACGGTTGTCAAGCATCTTGGCGAACTGGCCTGCGTCGATCAAATTTTCGGAAAACGCCCTAGATACTCGGTCTTCGGCAACTCGCCCACCAGCGGCATGGCATAATCGATGAACGCCTGAGTCATCCCGTTCCCCTGAGCGTTGATGTACTCGTCCGGAACCGATTTCGTCTTTTCCGCCACATTCTTCAGTTCGGTGCGGAAATAATCAGCCGCGTAATCAGCACCGTCGCCCAGGCGACGGATGGCCACCGAACCGCTTGTTTCGCTCATCGACCACTGGACCGCCAGTCGACCGCACTCGCGAGCCTCCAGGACATCGACGGGCGATTGCAGACCAGCAAAGCTGCGTTGCAGGTAGCCGAACGTATCGGCTCGCACGCGTTTGATGCCCAGCTTAGTCTTCACCTGGGCGGCCAGGAAATCGGCCAGTGCACCGGTTCCCGACAACTGCACGTTATTGTGCGAGTCCCGTTCCACCGTCTCGGCCAGCTTCTCTGCCCAGGTCACATGATCCGTATCGCAGATGCCCTCGCTGGCGGCCACCACGCAACGACCATACTGCTTGTATGCCGCCTCGACATCGGCCAGGAATTGATCCATCGTGACCGGCCGTTCGGGCACATAGATCAGATGTGGCCCATCGTCCTGTCGCTGCTTCCCCAAGGCGGCCGCACCGGTCAGAAAACCCGCGTGGCGGCCCATGATGATGTCGATCTTGACCCCCGGCAACGCTCGGTTATCCAGGTCGTCGCCCATCAGGGCGCAGGCCACAAACTTGCCTGCCGTTCCGTAACCGGGGCAATGATCGGTGACAAGCAGGTCATTGTCCACCGTCTTGGGGATGTGGAAAGCCGCCAGTTCGTAGCCGCTTTGCTGAGCCATCTCGTTGATGATGTGACACGTGTTCGCCGAATCGTTGCCGCCGATGTAGTAGAAGTAGCGAATATCTTGCTTCTTGAACACTCCCAGGATCTTTTCGCAATAGGCCGCATCGGGCTTATCGCGGCTGGAACCCAAAGCGGACGACGGCGAAGTGGCAACCAGTTCCAAAGTCTCCGAGGAGACCTTCTTCAAGTCGACGAAAGCCTCCTTCACGATCCCCGCCACCGCATGCACGGCACCGTACAGGTTGGTGATCTGTTCGTGCTTGTGAACCTGTTCAATAACACCTACCAGCGAGGCATTGATGACCCCCGTGGGGCCACCAGACTGGCTGACGATTGCGTTGGTCATATTTTCACCTTTCCTAGTGCAGGACGAAGTCACCTTTTTGTTGTATGCGGCCTGATTTTAACCGCTGGGGTGCTGGAATCAAGTCCACGCTCCGGATCGCCGGACCGCCACGGTGGTGTTCGCGGTCCGCCAACCGCAACGCGGTTGCACTCCACAGTTTGCGGCACCCAAAACACGCCCCACTCTGAACGAGTACCACGCTCCCGGACCGAACAGCCGTCCAAGGTCAAATTCAACGGGGACAAATTCAACGGGGACACTCAACTTTTTCTCATTCAACTACAATAGAGTATTTTATCATAGCCCAAAAGTACCGCGCAAGTATAAGGGGAGTAAAAGGGGGGCACTCAACTATATTCTCGCGAATCCGACCAGCCCGGATGTACGGGTTTCTGTGGGGGCTGTGCCGAACACGCTGCTGGAAGACCACTACAGTTGACTAGCCTACCCCAACAGTGCATCTTTTTATTACTCGCCAGGGTGGTTTGAAGTTGAGTGTCCCCAAGTTTCCCCATGAAGTTGAGTGTCCCCAGGTT
>SKVE01000035.1 GCA_007129635.1 Planctomycetaceae bacterium | reverse complement strand
GCTTGCAGCGATGGGTCGAGGATCTGAATCGGCTGTACCGCGACCAGCCGGCACTGCACGAGTACGATTGTCATCATCTCGGCTTCCAATGGATCGACTGCCACGACAGTCAACAGAGCGTGCTCAGTTTTCTGCGTCGGGGAAAGACCGATCCGTCCGAGATCCTGGCCGTCTTTAATTTCACGCCAGTCCCACGAACCCGCTATCGGCTGGGCGTCCCTCGTCCCGGCTTTTGGCGAGAGGTTTTGAACAGCGATGCCGAAGTCTACCACGGCACTGGTTGGGGCAATGCCGGTGGGGTGCAGGCCGATGAGTTGCCTTCGCATAGCCAGCCCTATTCCTTGGAACTGACGCTGCCTCCCCTGGCCGCCGTGTTCCTGCGCAGTGACGGCGCGCTCTCCAGTGATGCGACAGATTAGCCGCCTTAGCACCGTTCGAGAAATAACTGTCCAATGTCCCTCGCCCCTCGTGGGAGAGGGCAGAAAATGCGTCAGTTATTTCTCGAACGGTGGTTAGGACGCGATCGGCGCTGGCTTGAAATCACCTGGCCGATGGCGTACAGTGGTGCTCGAGTCGTCGTGGGACGATGCGAATTTACTTGGATCTTCTTCTGGTTGCGACAGCCGAGTCGTGGATCATCAAGGTAGCGGGAGGTTTTTTCCATGTCTGAATTGTTTGATCGTCGTCGTTTTCTGGGTCGTTCCGCAGCAACAGGAGCCGCCGCGAGTCTCGGGCTGGGGCACTTCCTGCACGCTCAAGACGCACCGGCTCGTCGAGTCGTGGTCGGCGTGATGGGGCTGAGCCGCGGTCGTGCCTTGGCGATGAGCTTTGCTCGAGTGCCGGGCGTCCAGGTCCGCTACGTCTGTGATCCCGATGCGACGCGTGCGGCGAACTGTGCCCAGCAACTGGCTGCTGCCGATCATCCCGAGCCCCAGGCGATCGGCGATTTCCGTCGCATTTTGGATGACGACCAGGTGGACGCGTTGGTCTGTGCCGCGCCCAATCACTGGCATGCGCCTGCGACGGTCATGGCCTGCGTCGCGGGCAAGCACGTGTATTGCGAAAAACCGGGCAGCCATAATCCGTACGAGGGTGAATTGGTAACCGAGGCAGCCAAGAAGTACGGCCGAGTGGTCCAGATCGGCACTCAACGCCGCAGCGGGCCGGGGACGATCGAGGCCATGCAGAAACTGCAGGAAGGCGTGATCGGCCGGGTGTACCTGGTTCGCGCTTGGTACAATAACGCTCGCGGATCGATCGGTACCGGCCAGCCGGCCGAAGTGCCGGCCCATCTGGATTACGACATGTGGCAGGGGCCCGCACCGCGACGCCCGTATATCGACAATCGCATCCCGTACAACTGGCACTGGTTCTGGCACTGGGGCAATGGGGAACTGGGCAACAACGGCGTGCATACGCTGGACCTCTGCCGCTGGGGTTTGGGCGTTGATTTTCCGGTGCGAGTCGTCTCGGCCGGTGGCCGGTATCGCTGGGAAGACGACCAGGAGACTCCCGACACGCACACGGTGGCCTTCGAATTCGAAGGCAAAAGAATGATCACCTGGGAGGGACTCAGTTGCCATCGGCGCAGCAGCGGCTTCGTCACCTTCTATGGCGAAGGAGGTTCTTTGGCGTTGGAGTCCAACGGGGCTCATACGGTGTTCGATGAACGGGAACGCGAGGTGGAAAAGACGTCCAGTCCCAGTTTGGGCGACATGGAACACATCGTCGATTTTATCCAGGCGATTCGCAACGACGATCCGCTACGGTTGAACGCCCAAGCTGCCAGCGGGCACCGCAGCGCGCTGATGTGTCACCTGGGCAATATCGCTCATCGCACCGGTCGCACGATGAACTGCGATCCGGCCAACGGGCACATCCTGGACGACGCGGACGCGATGCAGATGTGGCGGCGCGAGTACGCGGAAGGCTGGGAACCGAAGGTCTAGTCTTGACTCACCCGCTGCTCGGTGATTTCGATGGCTTTTAGCAGACCTTGCGCCTTGTTCAACGTCTCTTGGTACTCTAAGGACGGTTGGCTGTCCGCCACGATCCCCGCGCCGGCCTGGACATAGGCACGATCGCCTTGGACGACGATCGTGCGCAGCGCGATGCAGGTGTCCATATTGCCGTGGTAATCCAAGTGGCCGACCGCACCGGCGTAGGGTCCGCGCCGGTGCGGTTCTAATTCGTCGATGATCTCCATGGCGCGTACTTTGGGCGCGCCCGAAACGGTTCCTGCGGGCAAGCACGCTTGCAACGCGTCAAAGGCGTCTCGCCCGGGTTGCAGTTGGCCGGTGACGTTCGAGGTGATGTGCATCACGTGGCTGTAACGCTCGATGACCATCACGTCCGACAACTGGACCGTGCCATAGCGGGCCACGCGGCCCACATCGTTGCGGCCCAGATCGACCAGCATCACGTGCTCGGCACGCTCTTTGGGGTCGGCCAGCAATTCGGCAGCCAACAACTGATCCTCCTCTTCGTTTCGGCCGCGACGCCGAGTGCCCGCCAACGGGCGCACCGTGACCTTGCCATCGACCACGCGGCACATGATCTCGGGCGAACTGCCGACTAGCGTCACCCGTCCGGTGCGGAGGAAGAACATGAATGGGCTGGGATTGACCACTCGCAGCGTACGATAGATCTCGAAAGGATTGCAGTGGATGGGCACGTCCAACCGCTGGCTGATCACGACTTGAAAGATATCGCCCGCTCGGATGTACTCGACGCACCGCCGCACCGCAGCCTCGAAATCCGCCTGCTCGAAATTCGATTCGTAAGCGAGCATCGCATCGCCGGTGGTCCCGATGTCGGCGCAACGCAGGTCCGTTTCCCGCGATGATAACTGATCGACCAACTGATCGACTCGACCGCAAGCATCCTGATAGACCGCCGGCAGATGCGTGCTGGCATCGATCTTGGCCATGACCACCACGTAAAGGGTTTTGTCGATGTTGTCGAAGACGATCATCCGGTCATAGAAGCCGAACGCCAGGTCGGGTAGTTGGCGGTCGTCGGGCGGTGCGTCGGGAAGATGTTCGGCGTAACGCACCACGTCATATCCGGCATAACCCACGGCCCCCCCTTCGAACGGAGGCAATTCGGGCAAACGGGCCGCGCTGGCCGCGTACAGCAGACGCCGTAATTCCAACAGCGGATCGTCGGCGTGGAACGTTCGACTGCCGTCGGCGTTGGTAATGGTCACCTGCGATCCGTATGCGGCCAGTTCCATGAACGGATCGGCTGCCAGGAAACTGTAACGACCGATCTTTTCACCGCCGACCACACTCTCGAACAGACACGCGCTGCCGCCCGTATCGATCTTGTGAAAGGCGCTGACCGGCGTCAAAGTGTCGCTTACCAATCGTCGATAGACAGGCACCAGGGCATGCTGTTGGGCAAGCTTCCGGAATGTCTCGAAGTCGGGTAGGTGATTCATCGGCGATGTATTTCTGTGTCCTTGATGTTCATAAGCACCCGGCCAGGTACTTCTTAGTCGAATTAGCGGAAGGGGGCGGGAGTCGTATTCGGCCCAGCCGCTGTGCATGTGGTCCATCGTTGACCGAAAACGACTCCCGACCCCTTTGCCCTCCCATGGAACACCACCATCGTTAACAAAAGGTTCGTGATGGGGCGCTTATCCAGGCAGGGATAAGCCTATGGTAACCGATCAGGGCCCTTGCGACCAGCGAGCCACGGCGATCGAGATGCCCAGTCATGACGACAAGTCGCCTGGGCTTGAGATTCGATGATTCGTATCCTTGCGGTCGTCATCGATCAGCCGATAAAGTAAACAGGCCCAACCCCGAGAGTGAATCTGCCCAGCAACGAAGGAGCCGAGGTGACGTTTCGCGAGAGAGAAGCTTTCCTGGATGTACCGTTCGCAGCGAGTTTTGTCCATCGCCTGCGGTTTACGAACGACGTGTTCGGCGCCGATCAACGGGTGCTGGCCCAGTTGCTCGAACCATCGGCCGACCAGCCCGCCCGAGTTCAGTTTTGGGTCGACGCCAATGTAGCGGAAACGCAAACAGATCTTTTGGAGCGGATCGCTGCGTTTTCAAAGAATCACTCCGATCGCTTCCTTTTGGAGCATCCTGTCCAGTTAGTTCCGGGTGGCGAGGCCATCAAGAACGATTGGCAGCACATCATGCGGATGCTCGAGGCGATGAATCGTGCGGACTTGGACCGCCGCAGCTATGTGGTCGCCTTGGGAGGTGGTGCAGTGCTGGACGCCGTCGGCTTCGCTGCCTCGATCGCTCATCGAGGAATCCGGCTGGTCCGGCTGCCCAGCTCCACTTTGGGGCAAGGCGATTCGGGTGTCGGGGTGAAGAACGGCGTGAATCTTTTTGGCAAGAAGAACTGGTTGGGCGCTTTCGCGACGCCATGGGGCGTGATCAATGACGCCGGCATGCTGTCTTCGCTGAGCGATCGGGACTTCATCTGCGGGTTTTCCGAGTCGGTCAAGGTCGCGATGTTGAAGGACCGGGCGATGTTCGAGGAACTCTGTCGAGTTGCCGGGCGGATCCGACAGCGTGATATGGGGGCTGCCTGGCCGATGTTGTACGATTCGGCGCGTCTGCATTTGGACCACATCACTCGCGGAGGCGACCCGTTCGAGACTCAGATGGCCCGGCCCTTGGACTTCGGGCATTGGTCGGCCCATCGACTGGAATCGATGACCGGCTATCGGTTGCGGCACGGCGAAGCGGTGGCGATGGGCGTGGCGATCGACACGGTCTATTCTTCGCTGGTCCTGGGCTTACCACCGTCCGATGCCGATCGGGTGCTCGGCTGCCTGCGTGATCTAGGTTTGCCGCTCAGTGACCCAGTCCTCGAAGCAACGGACGATCTGTTTCGCGGTCTGGAGGAATTTCGTCAGCATCTGGGCGGCCAGTTCACCTTGACCATGGTCGACGCCATCGGTCACAGCGTCGATGTCCACGAGATCGACCGCCCGCGAATGCAGCAAGCGATCCAACGCGTTCGAACCAGCGGATGAATTCCTGCTGTGTTTGCAGGCTGTTGATTTTTGATCGGGTGCGGGTAGTAGAGTTTTGCGATCGCCGCTGTCGTCTCGTGTCACTTGGCGGCCTCGCTTGGCATCCACGTTCGTGCGGCAACGCTTGGCGAAAGCAGAGCCCGCACCGGTACGGTGAGCCGGATTGTCGGTGACGACTTCGTTCAGCGGCGGTGAGAGCAACTCTTGGCCGCGCCCAGATTGATCGCCAGTTGTAAGCCAGCCAACCATCTGTGGGCGTCATGTGTGCCCGACGCTTCTGTCTGCGGGTTCGACGTTGGCGTAGCGACGGTTGATGACGGCGGGGCCGGGGCCGAGTAGAGATTGACTCCTCGGGCACCGGTAGGTGATATTGCCGAGTCGGCGGCAATTGCTGCGGAGGATTCACGAAAGAGTCAAACCGATGCGAACCGAGGTCCTGCACGTCGAAATCCGGCGACTGCTTCGAGCGGTGCCTTTCCGGCCGTTCGTGCTCAACCTGGAGAACGGCGACCGGATCGTCATCGAGCATCCCGAGAATATCGCTTTCGACCCCGCCACCAACGGCTCGCCGGGATCGTCGGAATTCTACGTCATCTCCGGCGGACTAAGCACCTTGGAAGCCATAACCAGTGTGCCGCTCGCCGACGAAGCACGCTAGAAAACAGAACCGCTGGATTGCGGCAGCCCGGCACAGATTCCCCTGCCGTACATTCCCCTGCCCGCAATTCGCTTGCCCTGAAAACCGCCGGTCGCGATTCGCCTGCCTGCCTTTCTCTGGACTCTGCAAGCGACCGTTTTGCTCTTGTCCGGACGC
>SKVE01000623.1 GCA_007129635.1 Planctomycetaceae bacterium | reverse complement strand
TTCGGCCTGAACTACCGTCCGCACCCGAACCTGGTCTTACGTCCAGAAATCAAACAGGAATGGGCACCAGGTGCCAACGTCGACCAGACCATTTTCGGGATCGACATGGTGCTGACCTATTAACCGCCACGCCTCCCCCAAAGCGTGACGCCCTAGGGGGCTGCCGGAAACGGCAGCCCCTTTTTCTATTTCTTGGTCGCGTCGCAACCCGACAAATGCCCGTCATTGTGCAGCATGTGCTTATCAAGTGGGCAGATCCCGCGTCGCCCAAGACGGCCCCGTCGTACCGCAGTGCACCAGATTTTCCGTAACTTCTTTCTGTGAAACACCTTTCGCACGACCCCGTCCGCTTACAGAGCACCAACTTTTCCTTTTGGCACAACCATTGCTTGCCTCAAAAAACCGGTTGACGAATGCTGACCTAACGTCTCGGCTGGTTCCCCCAGGCGGGAGGATCGGGACGATATCCCAAGTCGAGTACGGTCAAGGCACGCAAACGAACGTCAAGGGTACGTAACGAGGTTAAGTTCAAAACATCCTTCTGGAAAAGAAAACATGCTTTCAACTGCACTGAAATGGAGCCAAGCGATTCTCCTTGTTGGGTTGTGTGGGGTGAGTTGGTCACTCGCGTCCGTCGCGAATGCCGACGAAGCGGCGGAAGCCGTGGCGGCGGAAGCGTCGGGCGCGAGTGACATCGCCTCGACCGAGGACGATGGTGATGGGCTCAGTCTGGAGGATCAGACAGCCTACACGATCAACAGTCTGATCATGTTACTCTGCGCCGTTTTGGTGCTGTTCATGCAGGCGGGTTTCGCCATGCTGGAGGTCGGGCTGAATGCGGCGAAAAACACGATCAATATCCTGTTCAAGAACGTGATGGATCTTTCCATCGGCGCGATTCTTTTCCTGTTCATCGGCTACGGCTTGATGTACCCCGGTGACGACTACGAGGGCAAATGGTTTGGTTTTGCGGGCTCGTTTGTGGAACGCGATGTGGACGAACCAAATCTGGAGGCCGGGTTCAGCAACGCGGCCGATTTTATGTTCCAGGTGGCGTTCGCGGCGACGGCTGCGACGATCGTCTCCGGAGCGGTGGCTGGGCGAATGAAGTTTGCGGCGTACCTGATCTATAGCGCCTTCTTGACCTCGCTGATTTATCCCATCAGCGGCATGTGGAAGTGGGGTGGCGGTGCTTTGGATGCGATGGGATTCCAGGACTTCGCGGGTTCGGTGGTCGTTCACGCGGTCGGCGGTTTCGCAGGTCTGGCAGGAGCCATTGTGTTAGGGCCGCGCATCGGTCGATTCGTCGGCGGAAAATCGGTTCCCATCCCCGGCCATAATATCGCGTTCGCGGCCTTGGGCGTCTTCATCCTGTGGATCGGGTGGTATGGTTTCAATCCCGGCAGCCAACTGACGTATTTTGGTGCTGCCGATGCGGAGGCAACGACCTACATTGCCCTGACGACCACGCTTTCGGCCGCAGCGGGAGCCATTCTGGCGATGATCACCGCCTGGGTCTTGTTCAAAAAGCCGGATGTGACCATGGCTTTGAACGGAGCGTTGGCCGGTCTGGTGGGAATCACCGCCAACTGCGATCAAGTGACGCAGGTCAGTGCTCTACTGATCGGGGCAGTTTCTGGAGTGCTGGTGGTACTGGGTGTTTTGGCTTTGGATCGGCTGCGCATCGATGATCCGGTCGGTGCTTGGCCTGTCCACGGTCTGTGTGGTGTTTGGGGTGGTTTGGCGACCGGTATTCTGGGAACCAACATTCCCGACGGCCTGACGCGAGCGGGCTACATCGGAGTGCAGGCATTCTCGACCGCGGTGATCTGTGCCTGGGCGTTTGGGACGATGTTTGTCCTGTTCGCCGTGCTACGAGCTGTGGGCGTGCTGCGAGTCGGACCGGACGAGGAGCGAGCAGGCTTGGATATCACCGAGCACGGGATGCATGCTTATCCGCCGTCGATGTCGCAGGATATGTACCAGGGCGTTCATGCTCCGAATAGCTAAGACGCAATCACTTCGGCTCTGACGTGAGCCAGAAGGATGCCCCAATGGCTCGGGGCGGACCTCCGCCTAGTCCGCCCGAGCCGGGGTGTCTTTTGCCATCTTTTCTTCAATCCGCTCGACCAGGTACTTAGATTCCCGACTACCTTGACCTGGATCCAGTTGCTGGGTTTAAACCACCACAGCGGCGGATCCAATGAATGCGGTGGTTCAAGCGGGCAGTTCCGCGTTGGATGCCTTTTTCTGCTGGTCCATTCTGCTAAGATCGTGGGCTGGTACTACGCAAGCCTTGGCATCTTTCGAGAAACCAGTCCATGCAGTCACTTAAACTCCGTAGAGAATTCGTTGACAAGCACATGCGGGCCACGGCGATCGAGCTGTGCAACCGCCAGAACACGGGCTGGGCACAGCGGGGCAGTCCCGACGAGTTGCTGGAGATCACGTATCCGACGGCCGACGTGCTGCGCGCCCTGGAGTCAGTCGCGACCGCTGGAAAGCCGATCGTGCTGCTGGGACAACGCGGCAGCGGCAAATCTCACATCATGGCGCTACTGCATGCCGCATTTGTGGCACCGGATGCGGTGGAAAGTTGGGCATCGGGTTGGTGCGGCCGGTTGGAATCGTCCGAGAAGCTCGACGGTCTGAAGCTGCAACGCGGTTTCACGCCCATTTCAGAGACGCTTTCGAACCACGAGTATCCCTGCTTGTGGGACGTGATTTTCGATCGCCATCCGAAAGGCGCCTACTTCCGCGGCAAATTCGAAGTGGCCGGCACGACTGTGCCCGCCAAATCACTGCTCCAGGATCTGTTCAACACGCAGCGGACGGCGTTGATCCTGGACGAGCTGCAGACCTGGTTCGATGGGCTGCATGACGAAGCGGGCGAGCACGGGCGCAAGCGACGGCAATGGGCATTCAACTTCATTCAAATCCTGTCCGAGCTTTCGAAAGAACGCCCGGATCTGCTGTGTCTGATCGCATCCGTCCGAGACAGCACGACGGAAGCCTATCGCCAGATCCATCGCGACGGCCCGGTGCTGGTCGATTTCAAGGGCGAAACGGCCCGCGAGGACCGCAAGCGGCTCGTCCTGCACCGGTTGTTCCAGAACCGCGGCAATGTCACAGATGCCGAGATCCAGCAGATCGTCGCCGCCTACGCCCGAGAGCGGACTCGTCTGCTGTTTGCGGACAAGAACGACAGGGACCAGTCCGATCTGCGCAAGGAGGTTGCCGCTTGCTGGCCGTTCGCTCCGGAACTATTGAATCTACTGGAGGACCACATCCTGATGGCAGCCGCCGCCCAGGACAATCGCGATCTGATCGGCATCCTGGCCGAGGTTTTTCGGAGCCGCGGCGATCAGGTGCCGGTGATCACGGCGGCCGACTTCTGCGTGGACGACGATGAATGCGGTGTCACCTCGCTGCTGGATTCGTTCGCGACCAGTGCCGATCAGGAGCGGTTGCGGGAGAAAGCGATCCGCAATCTGCAGGCGATCCGGGCCGCGGGTATCCAGGTTCCCCACGCGCGGGAAGTCATCAGCAGTCTCTGGATGCGTTCGCTTTCGGCGGCACTGGATCTGGGCGGGACGCGCAACGAGGTGCAACTGGACGTCACGCGCGATACCTCCGTCGATGATAACAGCTTTACCGCGGAACTCGCCACAATCGTGGAAAACAGCTTCAACATCCACGAAGTCGGCACGCACGACAAGCGGTTCTGTTTCAAATTGCCGGAGAATCCCGAAGCGAAACTGAAAGCCTGGGCGCGGAACGACCGGTCCTTCGAGCCCGAAGGCACGACGGCCGAAGGGTTGCTTCCGGTCGGACGCGATCAGGTCTATCTGCGGACGGTCTTGAACTACCTGTTGCGGTCCCCGGATGCCGTCAGCGAGCAGCCGTCGATTCCCATCGTGCTGGACCCGAATTGGGAAAGGGCTCCCTGGGCCAACGTGCCTCAGCCGGACGTGCCAACCGCCTGGTCCGAGCGCGGCAAGCCGGTGTTGATCGTCATTCCAGCCTCGCCCAAGGATTTGTCGCAGACCCTCGGTCCCTGGTTGGTCGAACACGTTCCGGTCAACCGCAACATGATCCGTTTCCTGCTGCCCAAGGCGGATCAGCCGGCCTTGTACGACGACCGCGATTTGCTGATCACCGCCCGTTGCGTCCTGCTGGCCGATTCCTGGAAAGAAAACGACAGCCAGTACGTCAAGTTGTACAAGAAGTACCGTGACGAACTACTCCGGCAATTGAAGTCGCGTTTTGATCGCTATGCAATTCTCGCCGTCTGGGACTTCGAGACGCCGGCCGATTGCACGTTCCACGACGAGAAACACGGCAGCAGCGGCGCGGAGATCCTCGGCGCCGTCGAGCATCACGTCCGCGAGCATTTCTTTGCCTTGGAAGATTTCGAGAAGCAGGTGATCGAAGCGGCCGGGCGCGGCGAGACCATGAAGCAGTTGTTGGCCTTGCTGACCGCAGAACCACTGCCCGGCGAGCAGGCGCTCCCGTATCTGGGCGAACTGCCCACCTACGAGCAGGTCCTGGAGATCGTGTCCCGCGACAAAATCGCGATCAACGTGGAAGGCCGGTGGTACTGCAAGGAGCCGGGCGAATCCGACAAGGCGACGCTCCAGCGTCTTCGGAGCCGCGCCATGTGCATCGGCCAGAAGATGCACAAGGTGCAGCTCGGCGAACCTACCCAGGCAGGCAGCGGCGGCGTGGCCGTCACACCCCCGCCAACTACTCCACCCGCACCCGCAGGCGGTTCTCCCGGCGCGACAAGGACGATCGACTTCCCGACGCCACCGTCCGGCAGTGAGGAAGCCGGAAACGTGGGCACGCTGCTGGAGCCGCCGGTCAGCAACACTGCGGCAAGCAGCGATGCATCCCAGCCCGCCGCGCCGGTGATCCGCCGTTCCCTCGGTGCGAAAACCGGCATCAATCTGCTGGGCGATCTGGAAAAATGGGCGCTGCCGGACAGTCAGCGGGTACCCCAGGCTTCGTTGACCATCAGCGGTGCGTCGATCAAGGAACTTCGCGAGTTGATGACCAGGATGCCGCCGAAGATGGTGGCCGAACTGCAAATCACCTTGCCGCCCGAGCAGGAAGGATCGAGTTGATGACCGAAACATCCGACGCCAGCGATCCTGTCACCACCGTGTCCGGAGCGGGACCGAACTGGATCGAGATCATCTTGAACGCGAAGGATCCGTCGGAGGTCTGGAAGTCGATCTTCGCGGCGCTGTGCCAGGTGGCCTTGGATCTGGGCAAGCCATCGGCCATCGACAAGGCGACCATTCTTCCCGACCGACTGTTGGCCGAAAGCGCCTGGACGCTGTGGGACGAATTCGCTGCGTGTGCCCCCGACGTCATCGGCGGCCTGAAGCAGTTTTGGGTCAGGTCGGCTCCGACCGGCACGGCCGTGCTCGTGCTCGATGCGCTCTCGCTCCGCGAGCTGCCCTCGATCGTCAAGGGCGCCAAGCAGCGCAATATCGTGCCCATGGCGATTGAAGTTCGCGGGAGCGAAACGCCCACCGAGACCGACCGTTTCGCCGCCGCCCTGGGGCTGCCGGGTCGTGCCAAGCTGTTCGACAACCAAGCGCCCGGTTCGTTCGTCTTCGGCGGCGAGGATACGCATACGGACGTACTGGATGCGCCGTTTCCGGATTGCGTCAGCCTGATCCCCGCCGCACCGCGGATCTTCGTCTGGCACAAGTGGCCCGACGAGCCGCTGATCCACTTGTACGACCGCCGGGACGATGGGCCGGAGATCGTCGCCAAGCAGACCATGCAGCAGCTGACTTCGGACGGTT
>SKVE01000100.1 GCA_007129635.1 Planctomycetaceae bacterium | reverse complement strand
CGACCCTTTCGCCCCGGCCAGCACCTGCTGACGACCCCGGCTGGCCCGATCTTGACTCAAGGTCGCGAAGGCGAGCGGCTGTTGCGCGAATCCTATTTGCGATCTGGCGGCAACGATCCTTGGGTGATCACCACCCCGTATCCACTGGACGACCGCACGCTGCTGGTCGCTGCTGGCGAGAAGAATCAGGAACTGGTGCGAGCCGAGTTTCCTGACGATGCGGTCGATCTGGGCTTGTACACCATGTGTGTCGACACCGGACAATTGAACCTGCTGTACAACGATCCGCAGGCAGCCTGTTTCGAAGCGAGGCCGCTGCATCCGCGCTGGGTTCCCCCGGTGCTGAGCGAATCGGCTGCGGCACGCAGCAGCCAGTTCACCGGTTGGTTGTTCGCCCAATCGGCGTTCATCACCCAGGAACCGCATGTCCCCGAGCGTGGTCGGTTGTTGCGCGTGGTCGAAGCCCTGCCTCAGGTCACCCGTCATGCGACGCACACGACGCCGGGCGAACAAGCCTGGAAGAACCACGGCGGCGCCTTTGGTCGCGACTTGGCGATCCTGCCGTTGGCGGCCGATGGGTCGTTCGCCATCGAAGCGCCGGCGGATCGCTTCCTGCACCTGCAGGTGTTGGACAGCGACCGGAACGTCGTGGGCAATCAGTTGGTATGGATGAACCTGCGTCCCGGCGAGGTGAAAGGTTGTGTCGGCTGTCACGAACCACCCGGCAGCGCCCCGCTGCACACCACTCCGATACCGCTGGCCAGCTTGCCCGTGTTCAACGGCGGGCAGGTGCCGCGTGCTTTGCCCGATGGGCCGGATCAATTCCGCTATCGCGCCAAGATCTGGTTCAAAGGTCACACGCCCGACGAACGGGAAGAACGCCAACGCACCGTCCAATCCATCAATTGGTTCGGCCGCCCTTGAGCAACGACGAAAGGGGGCGGTGCCGAAAGAAGCCGTCTGACCATCTGGCACGATCTTGTTGTGCAGGTTATCCTTCACGCATCCGTCAAGCTGTTTTCCTGATTCTTTAACAACCTTTGAAAGGAGTCGCCTCGATGTTCAGTGGGATTGTCGAGCGGATGGGAACCGTCCAACGTTTGATTTCGGATCCGCCCGGGGTACGTCTGGTGATTCAGTCCACTGAGGTGGCGCGGGGGATCCGCATCGGGGACAGCGTCGCCGTCAATGGCTGCTGCTTGACGGTGGTCGAAGCCGACGAGCAGCAAGGGACTTTCGGTTTCGATGCGGGAGCCGAGACGCTGAGCCGCACCAATCTGGGCCGACTGCAGGAAGGTAGCCCGGTGAATCTGGAGCGATCGCTGAAGATCGGCGACGAGCTGGGCGGGCATTTCGTCACTGGCCATATCGATGGGCTGGGCCATCTGGACCAGCGGATCGACGACAAAGACTGGTCGACCATCTGGTTCCGCATGCCGACTCGCCTGGCGCATCAACTGGCCAGCAAGGGATCGATCGCGGTCGACGGCGTCAGCTTGACGCTGGTAGACGTGGAAGACCAGCGGTTCAGCGTGGCCCTGATCCCTCATACGCTGACGATCACCACACTGGGCAATCTGCAGTCCGGCGATCCGGTCAATCTGGAAACGGACGTTTTGGCGAAGTACGTCGAGCGGCAACTGGCCGGCCGATAAGCATCCGCTTTGAACCGTTCGTCAAGTGACCGGACAACATGTGGTTATGAGCACCCAAGCGAAGACACGCCAGTCGCATCGGACTACCACGCGATCGAGCAACTCGAGCCGATGCTGACAATCGGTATCATTCGAGCGCGGGCACCGTCGGCACGAGTCCTTATGCAGTAGGGTGTAGTAAGACCTCACGGAGAGATTCCCATGTGTGCGACCATCGATTCATCGAGGTACCGGCGGATTTTTTTGCGAACCGTTTTCGTTCTTCTCTGGTTCGCATCTTCGCCCCGGCTTTTGGCTGCCGATCCGCCGTCTGTGCAGCGGCCGAACGTGCTGGTGATCATCACAGACGATCAGGGGTATGGCGACCTGTCGTGTCATGGCAACCCGGTGCTAAAGACTCCCAACCTGGATCGGCTTCATGCCGAGAGTGTGCGGTTTACAGACTTTCATGTCGCACCCATGTGTACTCCGACACGTGGGCAATTGCTGACGGGCGTTGATGCGTTGCGCAACGGAGCGGTCAACGTCAGCAGCGGGCGCACGCTGCTGCGGCGCGATCTCCCGACGATGGCGGACGTTTTTGCGGCTTCCGGTTATCGCACCGGGTTATTCGGCAAGTGGCATTTGGGCGACACGTATCCTTACCGACCGCAGGATCGAGGGTTCCACGAGAGTCTGTGGTTTCCGTCATCGCATATCGGCTCCGTCCCCGATGCTTGGCAGAACGACTACTTCAACGATGGCTACTTGCACAACGGCCGCTGGCGCACGGTACGAGGCTATACGACGGACGCAGTTTTCCGAGAGGCCATGCGGTGGATGAAGACTGAGGCGTCTGCAGGCCAACCGTTCTTCTGTTATTTGGCAACAGCGGCGCCGCATCAGCCTCATTTCGTTCCCGATCGCTACCGCCGGCCCATCCGCGCCGCGCTCGAGGCCGCCGAGGCGGAACTGGAGAACTACAGGCCGGACGATCCGTTGCCGTGGAACAGGACCGTGGGTGAGGAACTGGTCAGCTTTCTAGCCATGATTGCGAACATCGACGAGAATATGGGCCGGTTGGAGGCGTTCTTGGTCGAGTCGGGTTTGCGGGACAACACCTTGGTCATCTTTCTGACGGACAATGGCAGCACCTTCGGGCCTCGGTACTTCAACGCGGGCATGCGGGGCGGCAAGGTGACCTTGTGGGAAGGGGGCCACCGTGTGCCGTGCTTCGTGCGTTGGCCTGATGGCGAGTTGCGGTCTGCGGGCGACATGGCCGGGCTGGTGCAGGTACAGGACCTGCTGCCGACGTTGATCGAGTTGTTGGATTTGACAGCGCCGCCGGGTACACGTTTCGACGGGACCAGTCTGGCCCCGACGTTGCGGGGTCAGGCCGAGGTGCCGGATGAACGAATGCTGGTGATCAACTACAGCCGGATGCCATTCAAAGCCACTCGCACCATGCCCCAAAGTGCGGCGGTGCCGCGTCGTGAGGGCGCGGCGGTGTTGTGGAAAAATTGGCGGTTGCTCGAAGACCGGCAACTGTACGATTTGGCCGTCGATCCCTTGCAGCAACAGAACGTCATCGATGCTCACCCGGAAATCGCCGCAGCGATGCGGGAGCATCTGGACGCCTGGTGGGACGGTGTCAAGGACCGTGCTCATCAGTTCCAAGCGTCGGTCATCGGCCATCCGGCTCAGAACCCAGTTTTGCTCACCGCTTGCGAGTGGGCGGATGTTTTTCTGGACCAACAGGCTCAGGTTCGGCGTGGTGACCGCAAGAATGGGTTGTGGCACATCGAGGTCGCCCGCGAGGGTCGATACGCTTTCTCTTTAAGCCGATGGCCCTACGCATCCGGTTTGCGGCTTCGCGATGGCGTCCGGGAAACCAAGGTGACGGACGGGACGCTACCGGCGGGTGACGCCTGGCCGGTCGCGTCTGCACGATTGCGAGTGGGGGATGCAGTACAGACGGCTACGGTCGGGCCCGAGACGCACTCGGTGGGGTTCGTGTTGCCCTTGCCCGCGGGCCGGACGACGCTTCAGACGGCTCTGCTGAACGCTCACGGTGACGAGATCGCCGGAGCTTACTACGTCACGGCCGAGTGGTTGCGGCCCGCTGCCAGGCGCGTGAAGCTGATCCTGGATACCGATATGTCGGGAGACGCGGACGACGCGGGGACGTTGGCGCTGCTGCACGCGTTGGCCGATCGAGGCGAATGTGAGCTGCTTGCGACGGTGACCAACCGCAAGGACAAGACCAACGCTTCGGCCGCCGCTGTTGACGCCATCAATACGTACTACGGACGGCCGGACTTGCCCATCGGCACAGACAAACAGGGGCCGACAGACCTGCAACGTACCAGCCCTTACACCGAAGCATTGCGAGACGGATTCCCGAACGACATCGGACCTGACGACCAGGCGCCGGACGCACTGGATGTCTACCGTCAGGTCTTGGCCAAACAACCCGATGGCAGCGTGACGATCTGCAGTGTCGGGGCGTTATCGAATCTGGCCGAACTGTGCCGAAGCGAACCGGAGCTGGTACGGGCCAAAGTTGGGCGGCTGGTGGTAATGGGCGGCGAGTTTCCGGATTCGGACCGGCCGGAGACGAATATCCGGACGCACCGCGAGGCGGCCCAGGTGGTCGCCGCTCAATGGCCGGGCGAGATCGTTTGGCATGGTTTCGAGATCGGTCAGGTGCTAATCACCGGCGAGCAGTTGAAGTGGACGCCGCGAGGGAACCCCGTCCGCCGAGCCTACGAATTGCGTCAGCACCGAGGGCGGCCTTCGATCGCGGGCGGCCAACCCAGCTACGATCAAGCGGCGGCCCTATTTGCGGTCCGCGGCGCCGAACCCGAATTCTGGGAAACGGTCAGTGGCGGCCGAGTGATCGTCGACGGGGAAGGACGGACCGTTTGGGATCCTGACCCCAACGCCAAGCACACCTACGTGAAACTGGCCGGCGACCCCGAGCACTTAGCCGCGGTGATCGAGTCGCTGATGATCGCGCCACCGAAAAATCGGGCGCCCGGAGAATGCGAATGAAACGAATCCTGCTCCCGACACTACGGGTGGACATCAAGATAACTCGTAGGCGATTTTGATCGTTAAGTGATTATGAAAAGAGTTTGAGAAATGATCGTTCTCGGCGGATCGAAGACGGATCACAGAAAGTCCCTAAGCTCCGGCAGTGCGCAAGTGCGGCTAGGTGTGTGGGCTGTGTTTGCACTGTTTGGGCATCCCTTGTTTGCGCAAATGGAATTGATCGTCGACGCTCGCAACGAGTTCCAAGTCGTGGATAACTTTGGTGCCTCGGACGCCTGGTCGATTCAGCCGATTCTCTCAAAATGGATGATCGAGGAAGAGGAGACTGCCATTGAAAACTTAGCGGATCTTTTGTTCTCGACCGACAAGGGAATCGGGCTTTCCGCATGGCGTTTTAACATTGGCGCTGGGAGTGCCGAGCAAGGGAGTGAGAGTCGAATCCCGGATCCACTAAGGCGTGCCGAATTGATGATGGCGGCTCCTGGAGCGAAGATTGATCCAGCGAAGCAGGCGGGGCAGATTCGAATGCTGCGGGAAGCACACGAACGCGGAGTCCGTGACCTGATCGCTTTTGCTAATAGCCCGCCGGTTTGGGCAACGAAGAATGGTCTTTCACATCCTGGTGATGGCACAGGGATTGGCTCCAGTAATCTCGACCCACAGCTCCGACAGGCTTTTGTTGAGTTCCTCGTTGATGTCGTTCAGCATTTGAGAGAAGGGTCGGATGGTATTCCGGTGAATTACATCAGCCCGATCAACGAACCGACTTGGGAATGGGAGGGGCAAACACAGGAAGGGACACCCTACAACGTTCGAGAGATAAAAGAAGTTTACAGAGCACTCCAGTCCGCCTTGGAACGAACTGGGCTTTCGGATGTCGTCCATGTGGACGGGCCTGAAGCTGTGGAATACACGGCCGCTCTCAGTGATGAAGCAAAAATGGAATTCGATGGAGCATTGTACGAAGGGGGCATGAATCAACGAGGTGTGGGGCTGTACCGAAACTACATTGATGAATTCCTCGGAGACGAGGAGATACGCGAAATCCTGGGTGGAAAGTTGTCGCTCCACGGATATTTCTCAGATGCTTGGGAGGACCGTTTGGGAGAACTCCGAGACGTCACTTGGAAGAACGTCAATCAGGTGGCGCCTGGGGCTCGGGTT